>NZ_JAGFIP010000007.1:0-198462 GCF_017582705.1 Paenibacillus sp. F411 | reverse complement strand
AAGCTCCTCATCAAGTCCGCTCGACTTGCATGTATTAGGCACGCCGCCAGCGTTCGTCCTGAGCCAGGATCAAACTCTCCATGAAAGTTGAGTTCCATTGCTCATTTCAAAACTGACGAGATTATAAAATCTCATTGTTGATCTCACCGTAAGGCAAGATCGGTTTAACTCACTCGTTGTTCAGTTTTCAAAGATCAATTCTGTTTCTCATTTCCGAAGTCTCTTGTTTCGACCCGGAATTAGATCATAACACACTGTCTATCTAATTAGCAAGCACTTTTTTCGAGAAGATTTAGAGCCTCGTGTGAACGACTAACTTTCCATACGATCCTCAGCCCTAGCGATCAAGCTCTTGGCTTGCTTGTCCTGCTACAATTTCTTGAGCAGATTTATAATTTAACATACATCCATGCTCACAGCAACTTGTAAAATAACCCAGCTAGCAAGGACAGCTGCACCCCTCTTGAAAAGGTGCTTCTATCCTCAATAGCCGGGTTATCATGATACAACCACCAACACTTTAGCTTTGCTGCGCAGATAACAAATCCAGCAGTTGCTGAGCTGTCTTTTGCCCGTTCAGGATACAATCCGGAATACCGACTCCATAGTAGGAACAGCCGGCAAGATAAACGCCGGGCCACCGCTCTTGCATAGCGGCCTCCAGCTTCTCTACGATGCGGCGATGCTCTAAATGATAATTCGGCATATTATCCTGCCATCTCGTAACGACAGCCTCCATCGGCTTCTCACTTAAACCTAAAGAAGCAGTTACATCCTGCAGCGCAAGATCCTCCAGTTCCTGATCCGACATGCCACGCAGCTTATCATACTGAGGATTGGAGCTTTTATAGAATAAACGGACTAACAAGCGCCGGCTTTTGGAGGTATGCTCCCACTTCCGGCTGCTCCAGGTGCTCGCATCACATATTAATCCGAACTCAGACGCATTAATGAAGCCTGTCCCATCGCTTGGCAGACGGTGATCGGGAATATCAAACGCCAGATAGATGCTAATCATGGATTTCGTCAACAGGCCTTGAAACATCTCATCTAGCTCTCGGTCTTGAAGCAATGCCTGGGTTGGAGCGCTGCCTCCGCTAAGCACCACCTGATCCACTTCCAGTACAGATCCATTCGACAGCTTCAGCTTATAGCCTTGTCCGGACGCTTCCATGCTTTCAGCGGCTACCCCTTTATAAATGATAGCTCCTCCGGAGGAAAGCCTCTCTTCCAGCCTTTGAATCAAGAAAGACATGCCCCCCTGGAAGGAGATGAATTTCTTGTTCGCGGCACCCAGATAAAGCTTCCTGTTCTCATAAAGTCCTTGCATGATGCTGCCGTACTGATTCTTATAATCCAAAAGAAACGGCAGCGTGGATGCAATCGTCAAATCCTGAAGTTGACCGGAATACACTCCGGAAATAACGGGAGCAATCTGCTTCTCCACCAGCTCCTGTCCCAAAAAAGCCTCCAGGAACAAGCCCAGGGAGTCATCCTTGGTAAAAACTTCATTGGGAGTGTATAGATCCTTTAATGCCTCCAGCTTTCCTTCCGAAGAAACCAGCTCACTCTCGACTAAGGCCTGCACTCCCACCGGGATGCCGAACAATGAATCAGCGGGAATCTTCTTCAAGCCCGCATTTGTGTATATATAGGAGGTTCCAGTACCGTTATAAACGACCGCATCCTCGAGCCCCAGCTCCTGAATGAAAGGGAGCACATTGCTTTTTCGTGCCACGATCGAGTCAGCTCCGGTCTCCATGATAAAATCTTCTTTATACACCGTGCGGATCTTGCCTCCCAGCTCCGGCTCTGCCTCCACCAAGATCAGTTTCATGGCATCCTCAGCCGGGCGATCCCCCCGCTGCAAATAATAACACGTCGATAATCCTGTTATTCCTCCGCCAATAACGACGGTTGTTGTCATAATTAAGCACCTCGGTTTAGTTGCATCTTGCCGATTGCTAGTCTCCACCGGCTTTGTCTATTGTACCTCATCCCATCAAACTGCCGCAAAAAGGCCTCTTTCTCCAGACTTCTCTTAAGAAGGGGGCAGTTCATCTCCATGAACGTTATCGTCAGGATCTGGATTGTATTCCACAATTCGCTCCACGGCATCCAGGTTCAAAGGACCATAAATGTGCGGAAACTTCTTGCCTGTCTTATATAAGTCCTCATAGACGATGTCAGGAATCACCTTGCTTTCATCAATGTAGAGGAGAAACAGTCCTTTTTGACCCTTATATAACGTATTCGCCACATTCAGCAGCTGCTCGGGAGTAGAGCAATGAATAAAGCCCTCCTTCTTTAGACTGGGAGGCGCGTATTCGCCGGCGACGAGTGCATTTTTCCAGGCTACCGTGTTCATAATATGCAAGATCATCAGAATCACCTCTATGGATTATTGTTTGGATCGGATCTGAAGCTGTCGATGAAACGCTCTGCACTTTTGGATAAATAGTGGTTCTTGAGCCATACGATGCCCACCTCGGACTGCAGTGCTGCATCCTCAATGTCCAGCATGGTCACCAAGCGCCCCATCGACATGGACATGACGGACTTTGGAAAAATGGTCACGCCAATGCCTTCAGCCACCAGTGACATAATAATAGAAACGCTGGAGCATTCACAAATAACCTGGGGCTCGAAGCCATGCTTTCGGCATTCGTTCATGATGGATTCATGCATTCGCGTTGTATAGTCTGTCTTTAAGGTTAGGATTGGACATTCGGCGAGCTCCGTCATCTTAATGGCGGACTTGCCGCCGAACCGCGAAGCCCAGGCGCTCGGGATCACGGCCACGAACGGGTCCGAAGGAAGCGGCAGCACCTCACAGGGATCTGTATAGTGAAAAGCTTCAAAGGGCAGGCGGGCTACAATAAGCTCAATAACCCGCTTTTGCAGCAGGTCCCCGAGATAGGTATGATCCCCTTCCACGATCTTGTACGTCAGCCGGGGATACACCTCCCGCATTCGCTGGATGCGCCCGGGCAGCAGGGATACACAGGAAACGACGGAGCCGATGGAGAGCATGCCTCTCACACCCTCTTCGGTTTCCTTCACTTCATTTAAGGCTTCCTCGAACTGAGTGAGCAGCAGCTCTCCCCGCTGCCTCAGGAGCACGCCGGCCGAGGTCAGCTTCAGATGCCGGGAGCTCCGGTCGAACAGTCGAACTCCCAGCTCCTCCTCGATCTGTTTCAGCTGCCGGCTCAAGGGGGGCTGCTCCATGTTCAGCTTCTTGGCCGCACGGGTGACTTGACCTTCACGAGCGATGGCCAAAAAATATTTCAGCTGCCGTATATCCATACTTACTCCTTCTTTCATACCGTCAGGGTATAATACAGAAACTAAATAGATACTTTTAATATACTTCTTAACATGGTAGCATTCAATTAAGAATAATGTCATAGGGAGCGATGGGCAGTATGGGCACTAGCATCAGTATTGAACTCAGCACACAAAAAAAGACGAAACCGCTTGCGAATGAGCGCGGCTTCGGCACTCATTTTTCAGATCATATGTTTATTATGGATTATGCAGAGGGCCAAGGGTGGTATAACCCGCGCGTCGTCCCTTACCAGCCGATTTCCCTGGACCCTGCGGCGAAGGTATTTCATTACGGACAAACGATTTTTGAAGGCTTGAAGGCTTATAAGACCGGAGACGGAAGAGTGCTTCTGTTCAGACCGAGAAAGAATATGGAACGCTTGAACCGTTCCAATGACCGCTTGGGCGTTCCACATATTGATGAAGACCTTGCACTCGAGGCGCTGAATGCGCTGATCAAGGTCGATCAGGACTGGATTCCTGAAGAAAGCGGTCATTCCCTCTATATCCGCCCTTATGTGATTGCAACCCAGCCGGCACTCGGCGTGGATGCCTCCGCAGAATATAAATTTATGATCATTATGTCACCGGTTGGCAACTATTATCCGGAGGGCGTGAATCCGGTCAAGATCTATGTCGAGAATGAATATGTCCGCGCCGTACGCGGCGGTGTTGGCGAAGCCAAGACTGCGGGCAACTATGCAGCCAGTCTGAAGGCGCAGGAGATCGCCAAGCAGAAGGGCTACTCCCAGGTGCTCTGGCTTGACGGAGTACACCGCAAATATGTTGAGGAAGTCGGCAGCATGAACGTATTTTTCAAAATTAACGGTGTTGTGTACACCCCGGCTTTGAATGGCAGCATTCTGAACGGCATCACCCGCAGCTCCATCATTCAGCTGTTAAGAGACTGGGGGCTGACGGTAGAAGAGACTGCGATCTCCATTGAAGAGCTGTTTGCCGCCGCGCAAAGCGGAGCGCTTGAAGAAGCTTTTGGAACCGGCACGGCAGCCGTAATCTCCCCGATCGGTGAGCTGAACTGGAAGGATGAGAAGGCGGTTATTGGTGGAGGCGTAACCGGAGAGATCTCTGGCAAACTGTACGTTACGCTGACCGGCATCCAAAGAGGCCTCGTGCCAGATCCGTTCGGCTGGATGGTTGAAGTGGAGCTTTAAATCACGTGCGGATTGTATCCTATGGACCAGCCCTGAATGGGCTGGTTTTTTTCAATATTCATTAGATGCTTCAGAGCTGACGTGCCCGCCATCCCCGCCTCTGGAGGATACAGGCAGCTTCACGGTAAACGTGGTGCCCGCCCCAGGTGTGCTTTCAACCGTGATGTAGCCTCCGTGATCTTCAACGATTTTTTGACACAGGGATAATCCGAGCCCTGTCCCCTCCTCCTTCGTCGTGAAAAAAGGATCGAATATACGGTCCAGCACTTCAGATGGAATCCCGGTGCCATTATCCCTGACGGAGATTAGAGCCCAGGGCTCATCCCCCGTGAGTAACGAGAGATGGACGTGACCCGTATTTTCCATGGCCTGAAACGCATTGCGAATCAAATTGATGAGGACCTGGATGATCTTGTCACGATCCATATAAACCGTCACCTCACCCTCCACCTGCTCCATCGTAAAGGCGTGGCCTCTTGAAGCGGCTTCGGATTCACAAAGCGAGAACACTCTGCTCATACAGCCGCTCAAGCTGTCCAGCTTCATATTACTCATATGCGGCTTGGAAAATTGCAGGAACTCGGCGGTCAGCTCCCCAACCCGTGTGATTTCCCCCATGATAACGTTGTACCAAGGCTGAATATTATAATTCTGCACCTTGGAGAGCTGGACAAAGCCACGGATTGCTGTCAGCGGATTCCGGATTTCGTGGGCCATGCCGGCAGCCAGCTCGCCGACGGTTTTCATTTTGGCAGAACGGATAAATTCCTCCTGGCTCTTCAGCCAGGTCTCGCGCCGCATTTGAAATATTCGATCCTCGGCTTTACTGATAACCTCCTGAAACGTCCCTGCTTCCTCCGGGTACGTGGTTACACTGTAGGTGATCTGAACTCCTAAATCCTCAAAGGAGTCCAGACCCTTCACCTCACTGTATGCCGGAATTAAGATTGCAAATCGGTCTCCGGCATAACGCGCCGCGGCAAGCATCTCGGCGAAATGGCGGCGAATATGCACCGAGAAGCGGACCAGGATGTCATTAGCCGACGTCATATCCTTGGCGTTCAGGGACTGGAAATTGTTAATGTCCAGCAGAACGATACGAAACGCGGTGCGGCTCAGTGTAAGCTGCTGCACTCTTTTCATATAGCCTTCATAATTGAGGAAGCCGGTGAGCGGATCGTGATTCATGAGGTAGTTGTTTTGCTTTGCTAATGTTTTTTTCTCGGTTTCAATGCGAATGATGTTATGGAAAGTAGATATGATGACTAGTGATGAAATAATATCGAATACCGATACAAGTAAGGAATACGTGGTGAGAGGCGAGTAAGTTAATCGAATGGCCGTATATTGAATCGTAATGAGGGCCGCGCAGGGCAGCATATGCTTGAATCTCCAGTTGTACTGGATGACACCGGTAATTTGAATATAATAAAGCAGCAGACACCAGTTTAATTGACTGGCATAATGAAAAATACCGAGCAAGCCGAATTGAAGCAGCAGGATATGAGGAAATCTTTTCTCCAGCCACATACTGCCGGTCAGCAGCACCGAGGAGAGAAGCATTAGCGGCAGGCTGCTCTCCAGATCCAGCACCGAAGAAGCTATAATGATAAATAGCACGATCGGCGGGATAAACATTAATTTGAATTTATGAATGGACAACAGACTCACTCCATAGAAGTTGTTTGTCATTGCACAAGCTTTTCCATTATCAGTTATAACAAATTCATCAGGAAATGGATAGAAAAAAACATTCCTGTTATCATGTGTAAGCTTCGAAACAGCTTCTAGCTAGAGTGAATAGGTATTCAGCATCAGGACTTCAAACCCCTTTGTCCCTGCAGCGTTCATGAATTCCAAATCCCAGGGACCAGCTTACTTCATTTCGGGCATGGCTTTGAACAGCATATGCAAACCTTTGTCTACGCCCAGGGACTCAATTTCATTTCAATCTTTGACTTTAGGGTAAGCATACAGGTACAATAGTCCCTGCCTTAAGCATTTACATAAGCTGGTATGAAGAAATTAGGCGGTTTAAAGAAAGGATTGTCACATGGCTCAGTTATTTTTTAAATATGGCAGCATGAATAGCGGAAAATCGATCGAAATTTTGAAGGTCGCCCATAATTACGAGGAGCAGAACAAGCCTGTGCTGATCTTCACCTCTGCGTTAGATGACCGGGATGAGGTGGGTTATGTGTCCTCTCGAATCGGCCTCAGACGAAAGGCCACTCCGATCTCAGAGCAGACAGATGTTTATGAAATCGTCTCCCAGCATTCTCCAAAGCCCTTCTGTGTGCTGGTTGATGAATGCCAGTTCCTGTCCAAGGATAGCATCCTGCAGCTCGTTCGGATTGTGGATGAGCTACATGTTCCCGTGATGGGCTTCGGACTGAAGAATGATTTCCGCAACGAGCTGTTCGAAGGCAGCCGCTGGATGCTCGTCTATGCTGACAAGATTGAAGAGATGAAGACGATCTGCTGGTTTTGCGAGCGCAAAGCGATCATGAATCTGCGATTAAAAAACGGTCAGCCTATATATTCCGGTGAACAGATTGAAATTGGCGGCAATGAATCGTATGTACCGGTATGCCGGAAATGCCACGCCCGCCCGCCGCTGGATCTCCCCGTGTAAGCAGCAGCTTCAAGGCTTAACACTCAGGGTATGTTTGGATTAAAGACACGAATTTATGGGACAAGAACAGGAGCGATCAGATTCATCATGCTGGATTGGTTACAGGAAGCACTACGAACACTTAAACACTTGAATATGGGTCAAATTGAGGGCTGGCTGCAAGAGTATTCCCGCCTGGGCCCGCTCCCCGGCATTCTTATTTCTTTCTTCGAGGCCTTCCTGCCTTTCCTTCCCTTGATTGTTATCGTCATGGGCAATGCTGCCGCATACGGCCTGTGGCTGGGCTTTCTGTATTCCTGGATCGGCGTGTCCCTGGGAGCGCTGGCTGTATTCTGGCTTGTGCGCAAGGTCGGGGGCCGGCTGGGGGAATGGATACAGCGACGGATGCCGGGAGCTCAGCGTTTTTTTCACTGGATTGAGGATAAGGGCTTCACCCCCATCTTTATCCTGTACTGCTTCCCCTTCACTCCGTCCTCGCTGGTTAACATTGCAGCCGGCATCAGCTCAGTTCCCGTGACGACGTTTATGATTGCAGTTCTCTCCGGCAAGGCTGTTATGATCTTCATGGTTGCCTTTATCGGCCATGATTGGCAGGGGTTTATTCAACAGCCGTGGCGTATTCTAGTCGCCGCTGCTGTGTTGGGCTTACTCTGGCTTGGCGGCAAGAAACTGGAGAACCGTTATCATCACGCTTAACATGGATCAGATTACAAATAAGCCCGTTAGAACCATCCGTGCGGCGGAAGGCTCTAACGGGCTTATTCACTAATGATAAGTTGACATTAACCTCTGGTCACGTCATTGCGAGTGGCCCGCTTCTTGGGGGAAGCATCGGCCTGATCCTGATATTGCTTGCGGATTAACGGACCGAGCTCATCATGCTGGCTCTTCTCCCACAGCGGAATTCCCGAGCGATACGCAGCCCTGCCGTTGAGATGACCAGCCACCGGGGATGTAATAAATACAAATATGATCCCGAGGATCAGCTTCGCGCTAATATGATCGACATAAACCATAAAGTACAGGAAGGCTCCCGTAAGAATCAGGAGCACGCCAAGTGTGGCGCTCTTGGTCGCGGCATGGGAACGGAGATACACATCCGGCAGACGAATCAGCCCGAAGGCACTGACCGCGCTAAGCAAAGCACCTGCCAGCACAATCAAGCCGATCAAGAGCTCCCCGACTTCTTTAATCATTGTCGCGTTCAATGACGTCCCCCCTCTCTATATATCTCGCCAGAGCCGTCGTGCCGATAAAGGTCAGAATGCCGATCAGCAGAATAATATCGAAATAATACATCGTCTCCAGCAGCATCGAAAGAACCGCCACGATGGACAGCAGAATGATTCCGATCGTGTCCAGGGCAATAATCCGATCATTCATCGAGGGACCGGCAATAAGGCGGTATACGCAGCCCAGTACAGCCAGAGAAAGCACGGCAAGTGAGGCCATCAGCAGTACGTCCATCATCGGCGGGTCACCTCCATAATGGCTTTTTCAAACGTGTTCCGGATTTGGCTGGACACCTGATCCACATCATCAATATCCATAGCGTGAATATATAAGGTTTTCTTATCCGGCGATACCTCCATGGTCAGCGTGCCCGGCGTCAGGCAGATCAGCAGTGACAGCACGGTCACCTCCCAGTCCGATTTCAGCTCCGTATCATAAGCAAAAATGCCGGGGCGAATATCAAGCCGGGGGCGAAGCACCTGCGCAATGACCGCGAAGCTGGATTTTAACAGCTCGGAGAGGAAGAGCAGGAGCAGCTTGAATAGAGACCATAGCTTTTTCAAATAGAAATCCTGAGTCCAAAAGCGGTTCAGCATCCCAATGAGAATGGCACCGATGATATAGCCTAGTATAAAGCGGGCAGCGGACAAATCGGAATACAAGAACATCCAGACAACAGCAATAATAATATTGAGCAGGATTTGATGACCCATCAGCATTACTCCTTTAGCACGGCATCGATATAAAGTGACGGATTGGAGAGCACTTCACCCGCTTGCCCGGCAAAAGAATACACCCATTCCGCTCCTAGTCCGAAGCCGAGGACAATAATTAATAACGCAGTAACTGAAACATATACGGGTGCGGGCCATTTCTTGCGCTCTACGGCCGGCAGCATAGGATCATCTCTCCAGAAAGCTCCAATGAAGACGTTCATGAGGGAGTACAGCACCATAAGGCTGGAGAACACGGCAATCCCCGTCAGCCAGTAATCCGCAGCGGAGATTCCGCCGGAGACGATGAGCAGCTTCCCTGCAAAGCCGCTTAACGGAGGAATACCGACCAGCGCCAGAGCGGTGATAAAGAACATCCATCCTACTGCCGGATAAGTCTTGATCAGCCCTCCCATCTGATTCAGACTGCTGCTCCCCGCTGCCGAAATGATCATTCCTCCCAGCAAAAACAGCAAGGCTTTAGCAATCATGTCATGCAGCAGATACAGCACCGTTCCGTCAAAGGCTTCACGGGTACCGACAGACAAGCCGAACGCGATAAAACCAACACTGATAATTACATTATAATTCAGCACGCGGTGAATATCATTGTATGCCGCTGCGCCAAGGCCACCCAGCAGCATGGTGGCAGCAGCCAGCCAGCCAATCAGCGAATGGGTGAAGCCCTGATCATGATAAAAAATGAGCGAGAACGTGCGAATCAGCGCGTATAGGCCGACCTTGGTTAATAATGCACCGAACAGGGCAATTACCGCGGTTGGCGGTACACTGTAAGACCCGGGAAGCCAGAAGAATAGAAACAGTCCGGCTTTCAGTGCAAAGACGATGAGGAACATGACTGCAATGCTGTTCAGCATGCCTCCTTGCTGCGCTTCTGCCACCCTTTCCGACAAGTGAGCCATGTTCAGCGTGCCTACCGCTCCATACAGATAAGCCATAGCAGCCACGAACAGGGTGGAAGATAAAATATTGATCAGTATATATTTCAGCGTTTCGCGCAGCTGCCGTTTGGTTCCGCCCAGCACAATGAGAGCGTAGGACGAGATCAGCATAACCTCAAAGCAGACAAACAGGTTAAACAAATCTCCTGTCAGAAAAGAGCCAATCACTCCGGCCAGCAAAAACTGTACAAAGGGGTAAAAGTAGTATTGCTCCCTCTTCTCTCCGATGGTTCGAAACGCAAACAACAGGGATGCTGCAGCCGCTGCCAGTGTAATGAGTACCAGAAGTGCTGCAAACATATCAGCGACAAAAACAATTCCGTGTGGCGGAAGCCACCCGCCCATATACAAGGTCTGAATGCCGTCTCGGCTGATCTGACCTACGAGCAGGACAGTGACAGCCAGATTGATCAGCACACTGACGAGGCTGATTCCGCGCTGAAGCCGAACCTTTTTGGACAGAAAGATCAGAATCACTGCTGTAACGAGCGGAAGCAGCAGTGGAAGCACAACCCAATTATTCATCCTCGTTCCCCCTCAGCTCTTCCATATCATCCGTGCCCAGGCGCTGGTATGCTTTGTAGGCCAGCACGAAGAAGAAAGAGGTTACTCCAAAGCTGATCACGATGGAAGTCAGAATCAGTGCCTGGGGTAGTGGATCTACATAAGCTTCTGCTTTCTGGCCCAGCAGCGGGGCCGCTCCCGTCTTCAGCTTCGCCGTCGTCAGCAGCAGCAGGTGAATGCCATGCGTTAGCAGTGAAGTGCCCAGAATGATCCGCAGCAGGCTCTTGGACAGAATCAGGTACAATCCCACGGCGAACAGAACGCCGATCGCTATTGCCATATATAATTCCATAACTAATTGTCCCTCCCGATGGAATAGATGATCGTCATCGTGACGCCTACAACCGCGAGGTATACACCCAGATCGAACAGCACGGCCGTCGCAAGCTCGGTATCTCCCAGGAGCGGAAGCATAAAGTGATCAAAGGTATGACTGAGGAACGGAGCATCAAACAGGAATGACCCGATCCCCGTCAGCAGCGCAATGAGCAGGCCCGCTCCGATCAATGTGCGGTAATTCACGGGAATGATCTTCTGGCTGATGTTCAGGCCAAAGGCCATGGACAGAAGCACGAGCGCTGCCGCCGTCATCAAGCCGCCAATAAAGCCGCCGCCGGTGCTGTTATGCCCGGACAGGAACAGATAAAGTGCAAACGTTAAAATAATAAACACGACCAGCTTCGAAATCGTACGCAAAATTACATCATTGCTGCCTGGCAGCAGCGTATCCACCCGTCTTGCCCCGAAGCCCAAAATCTCGTCTCCGGAATCGATCTTGATCAGTCCATAAATGCCGAGTGCCGCAATGCCAAGCACCATAATTTCAAGCAGCGTATCAAAGCCCCGGAAGTCCACCAGGATGACGTTTACGACATTCTTGCCTCCGGCCAGCGGCTTGCTCTGCTCCAAATAATAATCGGAAATGGCTGTAAACATCGGATTGCTGGCTGCGCCCAGTGCCAGCATCGTAACCATGATGCCTACAGCAACCGAGATCACCGCATTGACCCACTTGAAGCTGGGTTTCACCTGCTCCTTGCTCAGCTTCGGCAAATGATAGAAGCAGAGCAGGAACAGCATGACAGAGACCGTCTCCACAATCATCTGGGTTAACGCCAGATCCGGCGCACGGAACAGAACGAAGAACAGGGTCACCATATACCCGGACATCCCTGTGAGAATAATGGCAATCAACCGGTTCTGCACAAACGGCAGCACCAGCACAGAGCCGATCAGCGCGATGATCACAACAGCCTCATAAAAAGAAATCGGGGCAAAGCCTGAACCATCCACCGACAGGCCGCCGGACTGGACGATTGAATAGGCCAGCAGCAGCACAAAGGCAGCGAAAATGTAGATAACATAATGCCGAATCGATCCGGTCATATAGGTCTTCGTAATTCGGCGGCTGCCGCGGTTGTACGCTTCAAGCGACCGGTCATACAGCCGATTCAGCGTGAAGCGGTCCGAAAGCGGTGTGGTTAACAGCCGGAATCTGCCCAGCAGCTGATAGATGATAAAGCCGAACACAATGACTCCGAGCGTCATCATAATCTCCAGATTCCAGCCATGCCAGAACGTAATATGAACATCAAACTGCTCTCCCTCTGACAGCAGGCTTGGCATAACCGCAGCCATCGCCGGCTCGATCAGGGAATGGGAAACCAGGCCCGGGAAGAAGCCCAGGATCACGACCAGAGAAGCTAGCACAACCGGCGGGATCAGCATGCCAAGCGGTGCTTCATGCGGGGTTTTCATCAGCTCCTTAGGCTTATACGTGCCTCTGAAGGTTTTGAATACCAGCATTATGCTGTATACGAATGTGAAAATACTCGCTACCCAGGCCACGACAGGAATGAGCACGCCCCAGGTGTCCAGGCTCCAGAAATCCAGCTTCGCTGCATTCAGGACAGAGGTAAAGAACATCTCTTTGCTGAGGAAGCCATTGAACGGAGGCAGGCCCGCCATGGAAAAGGCTCCAATGACCGCGATCGTAAATGTAATCGGCATGAGTGCCATCAAGCCGCCGAGCTTGCGGATATCCCGCGTGCCGGTTTCATGATCGACGATCCCGACAACCATAAACAACGCTCCCTTAAAGGTGGCGTGGTTAATCAGATGGAAGATCGCCGCTGTGGTCGCCTTCGTGTAATACAGAGCTTCCGGCGTGCCGCTGTAATAAGCGGATACCGAGCCCAGTCCGAACAGCGACATGATCAGGCCCAACTGGCTAATGGTAGAGAACGCCAGCAGCGCCTTCAGGTCTGTTTGCTTGACGGCTTTCACTGAGCCATAGATCAAGGTGCACAGACCTGCTCCGGAGACCAGCCAGAACCACACTTGCTGTCCGGCAAACACGGGTGTAAACCGTGCCACCAGATAGATACCGGCCTTTACCATCGTAGCCGAGTGAAGATATGCACTGACCGGCGTCGGGGCTTCCATCGCATCCGGCAGCCAGATGTGAAACGGAAACTGAGCCGATTTGGTAAATGCGCCGAGAAGGAGCAGCAGCATGGCCGGTATAAAGAGGCTATGGTTCATGATCTCAGCCGATTGGCTGATCAGCTCTCTCACGCTCATTGTATCCGCCATGATCGAGAGCATGAGGAAGCCGGTGAACATCGCGAGTCCCCCGAACACTGTGATGAGCATGGATTTCATAGCTCCATATCTGGACCGCTCCCGGTGGTACCAGAACGCGATCAGGAGGAAGGAGGAAATGCTCGTTAATTCCCAGAACCCGTACAGCACCATCATGTTGTCCGAGAGCACGACACCGAGCATGGCTCCCATAAACAGAAGCAGATAGACGTAGAAGCGGTGCACTGCCTCTTTCTTTTTATCCATATAATAGATGGAGTATAGAACCACCAGCATCCCGATTCCGGAGATCAGCAGGGAAAAGAGCAGGCTAAGCCCATCCAAAACGACAGAAAATTGAATGTTCAGAGACGGAATCCAAGGAATTTCGTACAGTTCCCCTCCTTTCTGCTGAACGACCGGAATCCGGCTCAGGAAATAGGCAAATATGACAACGGGCAGCGGCAGGACAATCCAGCCGGTGTGCAGTCTTTTCACCTTTAAGCCGAACGTGCCAGCCACAGCGGCATACAAAAGGGGTGCCAAAATGGCAATGTGAAGAAGCGACAAGATGATTCCTCCTTAAGAAATGAATGTCTTTCCAAAGTATTTCCACTTCAATCCATAAAAACCCTAAAAAACACAAAAAGAGCCCACGTTTGGCAGGCTCCTCCGGGACTAGCATATGTATTTGTACATGAACGCTAAGTTTAAACCGAAGACCAGTATAGCCTATAAATCATAGCTTTGTCAAAGCGCATGAATGAAAAGTCATGTGGCTGGACATCACTCTATATGAAGGAGTGATTCATAATATGAAGAAAAAGGCCATAATCTGCGGTTTTCTTTTTATACTGCTGTTTGCCGGGGCTGCCTGGATGCATGAGCAGCTTTCATTACCAGCACATAGAGAATCTGAAGATCCTGATTACACTATAACCTCTTTTCCCCGCAGCGAATCGTTTCAGGACCATGACGTTCCTTTTCAGCCTCGGGAATACATTCGTATTATTCAGAAGCCGTAGGCAATTCCTTGAATTCCTTGATGAAGGGGCTTGGATCTTCTCTGACGAGATAAGAATACACACCAAAGCGGGTATGTAAATACAGCATGCCCCCTGACGCTCCCAGATTCCGATACGAAATATCAAACACGTCTTTCATGTTAAAGGTCCGATTCTGGCTTTCAATGCACTGGGGGGACATCAGCAGCTCCCGGTCCTCCTCTTGTACAATCTGCTCTGTAGCCTCTACGCGTCTGACAACCTTGTAATACGGCTGAACTGCCAGCCATGGCTCATTCATGCTTACACCCCCCTCTTGTAGTTGCCGCCTTCTCTTCCCGACAAGCCTGTTTATACCTTCATTATACCCACATTAGATCACAGCTTTTCAAGCACGGCACACTGCAGACTTCCGCTTACCCTCCTCATTTCAGCTTTACAGTACAATTCTCATTCTGGGATAATGTTAGCAAGACCCCTTGAAAGGAGCTTGTGCTCATGAATGATTTTACCATTGTCCTCATCATTATTGTGGTATGCGTGATCATGATTGTATATGGCATGCGTCAGAAAAAAAACAATTCCTCCTTCTCCCGCCGTTCAGCTGCCTCTCACGAGATTCTGTGGAAAAATGCGCCGGCCCCTCCACCCGTGGCCGATCGGGACAGCCCCGCTTATTGGTTAAGCGTCAAGCTCAGTCAGTCCCTGCCGCAAGATTACATAGATCGTGTCAAGCACAGGGTCATAAATGACCACCCGGCCCTTTCCGATCAGGAATACGAGTGGCGCTGGGTAGAGCTTCAGCGTTTCTTTATCCTCTGTGCTGTGCTGAAGCAGGTGCCGATGTTTAGCTCCAAGGTCGATGAAATATGGCACGAGATGCTGATGTTTACCCGGGATTATCAGGCATTCTCGCAGCAATATCTCGGTGATATGCTTCACCATGCGCCAAGTGCAGCACCATCTGCCCCTATACCGGACGAGCGGGCATGGTTCGATACCGTCTACACAGAGCTGTTCGGATTAAATGCTTACAGTCAAAGCATTTGGGGAAGCTTTTTCAAGAATCCGCTGCCTAAGAAAGAGCTGGAGTCTTATCTCCACCTCGAAGACATGTCATCTCCCCCTGGGAGGTTCAATCAGCTGCAGTATGATCATATGCCTGAAGCAAGAACAGCTATAGAAGCTGTTGTCCAGAGACTGCATCAGCGTCTTGTTCAGGCGGATCAGCAGAACTGGCAGCCTGGCAAAGAAAGGCTCAGTCTGAACCAGCCAGAGCTCCTGCTGGCATCTGCCGTATATTTCTCCTGGCATGAGCCGGAACAATACAGCAGCTTCATGATGATGGAGGAAGAAGCCCGTAAAGGAGCCCAGAGTCATTCGTCGTGCAGCACCGGCGTCGCTTGCAGCTCTAATGACAGCAGAGATCGTGACAGCGGCAATGACAATGGCTCCTCTTCTTCAGAATCAAGCGACAGCGGCTCCTCCGGATCGGATAGCGGCGGCTCTTCCTGCAGCAGCTGCGGCGGAGGCTGCAGCAGCTAATTTTATACAAAAGATTTGACCAGCTGATAATTAATGGGCTGGTTTTTCTTTGTTTATAAAGGATGTGGAGTAGTAATTCATATATTTTTCTGTAATAATGTGGATATGTCTGTAAAACATCACGCTTGTCTGAGAGGAGAATGACATGACGACCAAGAGAATGATTACCCCCGAGGACTTATACCGCATGAAATGGGTTAGTGAACCGGCGGTTTCTCCTGTTCAGGATCTAACCGCTTATGTGTATAAGGAAGTATCAGAAAGCAGAGAAGGCTATACCTCGCACATCCGTCTGATTTCCCATGATGGAGTGGAGGAACGGGTGCTTACACAAGGAGAACAGGACTCTTCCCCTGCCTGGTCCCCGGACGGCAGCCAGCTTGCATTTCTTCGCAAGAGCGGATCAAACCGACAGGTGTTCATGCTGCCCGTGAACGGAGGCGAAGCCGAATGTGTAACATCATTGAAGCACGGGGCCAGCTCTTTTCAATGGTCGCCAGACGGGACCGCACTGCTCGTGAAGAGTCAGATTGCATCTGGCGAAGAGGATGATCCTGCAGCCGACGATCAAGTCAAGCTGCCAGAGGCACAGGTATTCAATCGGATCAAATATAAATCGGACGGAAGCGGCTTATGGAATAACCGAAGGTCACATCTGGTCCTGGTATCTTTGTCAGGAACGCGGGAGACCCGGTGTATCACCTCAGGAGATTTTGATGTCACGGATTATGCTTGGGCACCCGACGGCTCTAGTGTTGCCTATGTGACCTCTGTCTCTTCAGAGGCTTGCCGTGATGCAGATCTCTCACGTATAGATGATGTATTTACAGTCCAGCTGCAGGATTTATCTACACAAAAGATGACTGACAGCAGCCTGTCTATTCACTCCGTGTCCTTCACTCCGGATGGCAGTCAGCTCCTGCTGTTAGCCGATGATCTGAGCTGCGGCCTGGCGACACTCACCCGGATTCACCTGCTTCCCTTGCAGGGTGGATCGTGTACAGCTATGTACAGTGAGCTGGATATTCAGATCGGGCACAGCGGTGTCAGTGATATGAGAGCGGGTGCCGGCTCCAAGCCACAATTCAGCACCGATGGCGGCACTGTATTTGTCCAGATCAGTCATCAGGGAAGTGTCCACGTTGCCGCATACCAGCTTGATGGCTCTGGCATGAACGTAGTAACCACCGGTGAGCGGGAAGTATATGAATTCGGTGTCGCACACGACGGACGATTGATACTGGCCTCCGCCGATCCGCTTCATCCGGGTGATTTATATGTGCTTCAGAATTCACATTCCGAAGAAATCTCATTAACGAATGTCAATAACGAGCTATGGTCAGAGCTGCAGCTCAGCTTGCCGGAGTCGTTTACGTTTAAGACACAGGATGAATGGAGCCTTCAAGGCTGGATCATGAAGCCGACCCATTTGAAAGAGGGGCAAAAAGCACCTGCTGTGCTTGAAATTCACGGCGGTCCCCAGGCGATGTATGGACATACCTTCATGCTTGAATTCCAGCTGCTTGCGGCGGCCGGATACGCCGTCATTTACAGCAACCCACGCGGCGGTCACGGCTACGGCCAGGTACATGTCAATACGGTGCGAGGCGATTATGGCGGCCGGGATTATCAGGATTTGATGGAGCTGGTAGACTACGTCATTGAAGCCTATGATTGTGTTGATCCTTCCCGCCTTGGGGTTACCGGTGGGAGCTACGGCGGGTTCATGACTAACTGGATCGTCGGCCATACAGATCGATTCCAGGCGGCGGTGACGCAGAGATCGATCTCAAACTGGATATCCTTTTATGGTGTCAGTGATATCGGGTATTTCTTCACGGAGGACATGATTCAGGGCAACCCTTGGCAAGATCTGAGCAAGCTCTGGGAGCATTCTCCTCTCGCGTATGTACAGCATGTCAATACCCCGCTGCTTATTTTGCATGGAGAGCAGGATCTGCGTTGTCCCATCGAACAGGGTGAACAGCTATTTATCGCCCTGAAGCGGCTCGGCAAGACGACCTCGCTGGTTCGCTTCCCGGGTGCTGACCATAACCTGTCTCGAAGCGGACATCCTGCGCTTCGGGTGCAGCGTTTATCACATATCGTGAACTGGTTTGTAACACATATCAAGCAGGAATAGCTTCCATAAAAAAAGACTTCGGCCGAATATTCAGTCGAAGTCTTTCTCTTCTTAGAGGGTTTGATGCTACATCGCTTCGATCAGCGGGGATTGTGGTCCAGTCTTGATGACGTTAACCCCGTTCATTTCCGCAAATTTCACGATTTCGCGGACACCTTCACATTTGGAATCCAGAAATTTAAATGTATAACGCATGCGCTTGCTTTCCTTAAGCTTGAGGCCGAATGCTGCACTGCGGCAGCCGGAAATGCGAATCTCTTCCAGATCTTCAGCACGGATCACTTCGCCGTTAATGACAATACTCTTCTGATCGCTCTGGATCATAACACCTCTTCTTACAAAGCGGGCATACATTTCAATCAATAAAGCCCCCACAAGCACCAAATTCACGGCAATTTGAGCGTAAAAGAAAATCGGGTACGAGGATTTCGTCCATACCCCGATCTGAAACATGACAACGCTAAACAGAAAAGACATAAAGATAACTTCTTTCATTCGCGTGGCATATTTGATTTCATACTTCATCATGTAGTCAACTCCATTTCAAGTGTGTAATGATCTCCATTAGTGCAAGTGCTTACATCCTATTCTACATTATATATACCCCCATTGTACATAATTTAGACACATATGAGCCACATTTTTGTCAAAAATATTTTGTATAGAAGCTTGATTTTACATAAAAATAATTTTTTAGGGCTCAATAACCAAGAATCAAGGATTGTGTAAAGCTATAAAAGTGGAATCTAATAACATATTTTTTGAAGAATTGGGTATATCACAGGTAGGCTTTTGAATTGAATAGGAGGGATTTCACGTGAAAGCAGTGACGTTTCAAGGCGCACATGATGTAAAGGTTAAAGAAGTGCAGGACCCCGTTCTTCAGCAAGCCGATGATATTATTGTCCGGATTACGTCTACCGCCATTTGCGGATCTGATCTTCACATTTATAAAGGTGCTATTCCGACCGAGAAGGATTTTGTAATTGGACATGAGCCGATGGGCATTGTGGAGGAGGTAGGTCCCGAGGTTAGCAAGGTGAAAAAAGGAGACCGGATCGTGCTGCCTTTTAACGTTTCCTGCGGCTCCTGCTTCTACTGTACCCATGAAATGGAGAGCCAGTGCGACCGTGCGAATGGAAATCCGGAGTTTGATACAGGGGCATACTTTGGATATACGGACCGGTATGGAGACTACGCGGGAGGACAAGCCGAGTTACTGCGGGTGCCTTACGGAAATTTCATGCCCTTTGTCATTCCTGAATCCAGTGAGCTTGAGGACGAGGCGGTACTGTTTATGTCAGATGTACTGCCCACTGCGTACTGGAGTGTCGAGCATTCCGGTATGAAGCCAGGCGACACCGTGATTGTGCTGGGCTGCGGTCCAGTGGGATTGATGGCTCAGAAATTCGCTTGGATGAAAGGCGCAAAGCGGGTTATTGCGGTCGATCATGTTCCCTATCGCTTACGTCATGCTGAAAAAATGAATAAGGTGGAAACCATTAATTTTGAGGAATACGACGATACCGGTAAATATTTACGCGAGATCACAAAAGGCGGCGCAGACATCGTCATTGATTGTGTCGGAATGGATGGTAAAAAGAGTGCGCTTGAAGCCGTAGGCCAAAAGCTGAAGCTGCAGGGCGGCACAATCAGCGCACTGGAGATGGCTATGGTCGCTGTTCGTAAATTCGGCACCATTCAGTTAACCGGGGTATATGGCTCTAAATATAACATGTTCCCGCTAGGAAATATGTTTGAGCGGAATTTAACGCTGAAAATGGGACAAGCCCCTGTCATTCATCTGATGCCGATGCTGTTCGATATGATTAATCAAGGCAAGCTGGACCCCACTGAGATCATTACCCATCGAGTCCCTCTTGATCAAGCCAGCGAAGCCTATAAGGTCTTTAATGATCATGAGGATGAATGCATCAAGGTTGTTTTAAAGCCGTAGCTTTAAATAGACCGTGATACAACTGTGAGGCGACGTGTTGAAAAAGGCGGCAATACACCAAAATAAAGACATGGCGGTACTGGGCTTAACTCCCAGACTCCACCATGTCTTTATTTTTTGCTTCATATTACAGTCAAGTGAGCTGTCTCGTGAAACTATCTGCTAGAATCTAAGAACACTCTCGCGCTTCATCCAAGACGTCATCTTCTCCGATTCCTTCTCGTTGTTCAGCGCCAGATCGAAGTCCTTGTCAGTGCGGCTGTACGTTTCGCTAGATGCTTCACGCTCAGCCTGACCGTTGCGGCCTTCTACACTCTCGCGCTTCATCCAAGACGTCATCTTCTCCGATTCCTTCTTGTTGTTCAGCGCCAAATCGAAGTCCTTCATAGTGCGGCTGTACGTTTCGCTAGATGCTTCACGCTCAGCCTGACCGTTGCGGCCTTCTGTACTCTCGCGTTTCGTCCAAGACGTCATCTTCTCCGATTCCTTCTCGTTGTTCAGCGCCAGATCGAAGTCCTTGTCAGTGCGGCTGTACGTTTCGCTAGTCGCTTCACGCTCAGCCTGACCGTTGCGGCCTTCTACACTCTCGCGCTTCATCCAAGACGTCATCTTTTCCGATTCCTTCTCGTTGTTCAGCGCCAGATCGAAGTCCTTGTCAGTGCGGCTGTACGTTTCGCTAGATGCTTCACGCTCAGCCTGACCGTTGCGGACTTCTACACTCTCGCGTTTCGTCGTCTTGCTAGCCGTTTCTTTCTCGCTAGAAGCGTTCAAGTCGAGGCCCAAATTGCGCGAGCTCTTGGTATACGTCTCGGTGCTGGATTCACGGCGAGCTTGTTCTGCGTTAGTTTCTGAGCTCGTGTTGGTGCGAGACATAGATTCCTGCTCTTTTGCAGCATTTAAGCTCAACCCGACATCTTGACTGGATTGACGCTTCGTTTCCCGATGGATCTCCCGATGACCAGTATCCTCATTGTTTACAGTGGAATAACTGGATGAGGACTCCAGCTGCTTGCTGGCATTGATGTCCAGTCCGAGCTGACTTTGGGATTGCTGCTTTTGCATAGATTCCGAGGTATGATGATGGCTATTGCCATACTCACTCTGGCTCCAGCTAGATTGATGTGCTGAAGCGTCTGCCGCAAGGCTCACGTCCAAGCCTGCTTTGCTGGTAGTCTTTGAGTGCTGAGAATGTCCTTCCTCATGATGGCTGCGAGAGTCATCGCTCTCTGCCTGAAGTTGAAGATCTGCATTCAGATCCAGCCCCAGACCTAAACCACTCTGGTTATTGGACGCATATCCAGAACTGTCGTGACTGGTCTTTGAATGATGCTGGGAGCCCACCTGAATTCCAATCTTAGTATCAAGACCCAGCCCCAATGAAGAATTCCCCTTGCTATAGGATGAAGCATAGCCTTCCTGAGAAACACCCATGACACCAAGTACAAAAGTTGCAGACAACACCGACATTTTCGCCCATTGCGGTACCTTTTTCATTTAACATACACTCCTTCTCATTTTTAATTGAATGTTTGGGTTTCAATTGGTGAGAGAAATGTATGCTGTTGCGGCGGTTGACCCGGCGGTGGTTGAGACCACTGGTCACTGCCAAGGAGATACTGCTGTTGAAGCACAACGGAGGTTACGTAATAAACTCCACTAATCTTATCTGTTAAGTTAGTTATGGGATAAGATGAACCGCTGTTTCCAAGAGAATTGGAAGCAGTGTTGGAGCCTGCCGAGCCGGTGGACGTATTCAAAGGCACCAGCGCAACGCTCGGACGTGTGTTTTTCTGAGTTGGATCGTTGGAAGTATTTCCACTTGTCTCCTCAGCCAAAGATATTTTTTCCTCTGAAGCCACAGGCTCATTGGATTGGTTCTCACCAGCCCGAGCATTCCCACGATAAGGAGTCGACCTGGTCTCACTCACCAACGCTTGCTCATTTACAGCAGCTTCAGGTTCGCCTACGTTAAGATCTGAATCACTTTGATCCGTAACGTTTACAAGTACTGGAGCCTCTGTGATCGGTTTAGGTAGTTCATTACGCTCCTCATTTTCCGTGTCAGAGATTCCCACTTCGTCCTCTCGAGCTTTGCTCGACGTCTGCGGGCTAAAAGAAGTATCTTTCTGTAGAGATGCTACAGGAACCGCAGAATCTGCAGGCGTTGGAACAGACTGAGCCGGCGGGTTGCTCTTGGAAAGCGGCTCTTCTGCCTTGACATCCACACTTGGAACACTCGCCTTCAGCTCAGATGTCACCGCTTTAATGGCTGGAGATTGAATCTGAACCGAAGGCACGATCCCCTCATCAGGCTTCACTGCAACCGTCGCTTTGGAAGCTTCAGCTTGAATGCCGAGCGTCTCGACTTGAACTGAGGGAGCCTCCACCTTCACTTGCGGCAAAAGCCGTCCCTCAGGCTTCACGTCCGCAGAAATCTCACCCAGCTGGGTTGTCACTAGAGGCGCTTCCACCGTCGTCGTTGAGGTATTGATCCTCACCGCCGGTTGACTTATTTCTGCCTCAATGACGACCTCAGGTGTCTTTACCTTTACAATGGGTGTATCCAGCTGAATAGAGGGTACCTTTAATGGAATTCCCTTCTGTTCCGCATTCTCTGCATTTGACGCGGCTGGCTCTGATGGGTCAGGAGCGGGTCTTACCGGTTTCAAGACAGGTTCAACGATTTCCTTAAGCAGCGCCGAGGCCGTGGGTGCGGTTACCGACTGAATCCAGAAGCTGGCACAGATCAGAATCAGGACTGCGGATAACCTTTGCCAGTTAGAAGAACCCTTCAGTCTCTGCATGAAAGAGTTTCACCTCCCTCCTCTAGATACCGAAGCATCTTTGATGTGTTTACAAAGGATACGTGTTGTCCTCTAAAATGGATCACTATGTCAGCGAACTCATTTAATAATAACCTGTCCCTGTCTTGCTCAACCACGTTAAAGCGATTTAATTTGATGTGAAATTTGCGTTCTTAGCTGATATCGTGAGATATGTTAATCCGGCATGGGGTGATTGCAATAATGCGTGAAATTCATAGCTGTCATTTACCGGGTATACTTCTTCATACAGCCACCACGCCCCTTGAATATTACCATCCAGCTCCAAAATCACGTAATCCTCGAATGTCACCTTGCATATGTCAGTAAATCCACCGGTGGGATCTAAATGAATAGTGAAAGCTTGTTCATTTTGTTCCACGCCGGTAATTACGCAATCATGGAAGCTGAAGTTTTGCAGCAGTTCTCGTTCTATCGCGGTGGAAAGCGAGTGCAGAAAAGTTATATACTGTTCGCTTGCTTTTTGCACCAGTTGATGATTCTTCTCACAAAATTGAGTCAGCGCAGAAATCACGCTTGCGGATGCTTTTTCAAGTGCAAATACTCTAAGGTCTGCAATCTGATTCAGAATGGCGGATGGCAGGGAACGTCTAAACATTTCTTGTTTGTAAAGCTGAATTTCACGAAAATGCACGGCTTCCTGATCGGCGTGTAATGGCTGGCTGATTTCGTCAGCCTGAGATAACAAAGCAATCTGCTGATGCAGCTCCAGCCATTTTTCCAGCTCTTGACTGTAAACCTCCTCATACAAGCGCTCCGAATACTTCTCTGCTCTAGGTTCTTCTTCCAATCCTAGATGATAGCTCGTCTTCTGCATCAGTTCATACCATTCTTTCGTTAAAAATTTCATACTGTACGCTCCCTTGCAAGCTCATGACATCTGCCATGTCATTTGACGGGTTAAAAGCTGATCATAGCCCCTTTTTCATCAAAGACGGAGTCTGGATTCCACGCGATTTCCCAAGCATTACTCTCAGGATCTAAGAAATAAGCGGTTCTGCCTCCCCAAAACGCATCACTTGCCTCGCGTATCACCGTTCCACCCGCAGCTCGAACTTCTTCCATATATGTGTCCACCTCGCCCGGTTGATCCACATTGATTGCTAACGTAATCCCTTTGAAGCCCTCTATACTGTAATCTTGACTAAGCCCTGCATCCTTCAGCAATTCCGTCAATGGAAACAAGGAAAGCAGCACGCCTGCCGTTCTAAAAACACAATAGCTGTCTGAGCTAAATTCCATCTCACGCCAACCTAACCGCTGATAGAACTGTCTCAATTGCGGAAGCTGCTTCGCCCCGATTGTGATTAAGCTTACTCGTTCCGGAATCATTGAAATGCCTCCTGTAATTTTTTTGTACTGCATGTTAACTTTTATAAGTTTCATAGATCAGTTGCTTTTTCTCCTAATAACAAAAGCTTTATCTGCTCTTTCAAAACCTATTTTGTCATAAAATCCCAATGCACTAGGTGCTGACAGTAAGATATATTGAACATCCACCTCACCTAAATGTTTTTTTAGTGTCTCAATCAGTTGTTTTCCGACACCTTTTTCTTGCGAGCTCTTAGACACTGCAAGATCAGAAATGTAGCAGCAATAGGAATAATCTGTAATCGCTCTTAAAAACCCAATAAGCTGCTGGTTCTCTCTCGCGGTAACCATAACATCAGAGTTTTTAATCATTGTAGCAATGCGTTCCGAGTCATTAATAGGTCTTCGAATCCCCGAAGAACGGAAAACGTCAATGACTTCTTCAACTGGGCAAGCTTCAACAACCTGATATTTAACTCCCATTTAAATTCACCTTAACTTTCTCTGTATATGTTTATCTCCAGTTATGAGCCATCTAACGCATTATTCTATAACAAGATGGGATTACAAGAATTGAGAAATAAAGCGACCCTGCTTCCATATTACGGGAACTCTCACCTCCTGTAAATATATGTAACGAACAAGCCCTGTGGCTTTCGATACATAAATAAAGAGGATTCCCATCATGAACCCGGGAACCCTCGTCAGGAGGAATATTTAACATTACATTTTACGGTAGCTTGTGATTTCGTCGAGCTGCTTTTTCAAGCTGTCTTTAGAAAATTGTTCGCCGATAAAGGCTGCCACATCCTCAACTTTTCCCTGAGGATTAATACGGAAGGTGTCCACCTTTTGATAAGCATATTGGAACAGCATCCGCTCCCCTGTATCTGCTGCGGTATACACGCCTTTGGCTCTGTAAATATGCTTTGGTAACTGAGTGATCATATTCGTAAAGCTTTCCTGGTCAATCGGCTGTTCAAAATAATACGTGTAAGCCATCACATGACTATGGGTGTGGTGGTGATCAGGCTGCTCTGGTGAAGAGTGGTGATCATGATCAGAACTCGTAGCAGCGTGATCGTTCTTTTGTATACCCTCATATGCAATTGGGCGCGTAGGAATCTCCAGCACTTGCTCCAGCAGCTCATCCTCAATTTGACAGTATGTTGTGACATGCACAGCTGCATGCGGGTTCAGCTTGACCAGCAGCTGCCTCGTTTCATCCAGCTCAGCCGGGCTGATCAAGTCGGATTTGTTAAGGAGCAGGATCGAAGCACAACGTATTTGATCCATCATGAGATGGTATGTTCTTCCTTTTCCTTTTCGATGCCAATGTAGAAAGTGGTTAGCATCCACCACAGAAACCATGGCATGCATTTCAATCGGTATAAGTATCGCAGCATCTGTAACAGCATCAAACGTCTCCATGGGATTAGCTACCCCTGTCGCTTCGACCAAGATTAAGTCCGGAGAAGCTTCCTGTATGAGATCTCTAATCTCTAATCCCAGATCGCCGCTGATACTACAGCAAATACATCCGCTCAGCATCTCCCGCATAGCAATGTCTTCACCGACCAGCAAGCCATCTAAGTTCACATCGCCTACCTCATTCATGATGACGGCTGGAGTAAGCTGCCGGCTGGTATAAAATTGAAGCATTTTGGTAAGTAAGGTCGTCTTCCCGCTTCCTAAAAAGCCTGACAGAATGACGATCGGCACTTTTGTTGTCATTATTGGTGCTCCTTCCGGGGTGGATCTACTGACAGTATTCACATAAGCCGTAAACCTCGAAGCGATGATACATCACTTTCATTTTTTCCGGAAAATGTATAGGTCGATCTAAAGGACAGTAGTCAAAGGGAACAATTTTATCACAAGCTAAACATACCAGATGATGATGGTGCTGGTTTTTGCTAAAGCAGATTTTGAACTTGACCCCATTCTCCATAAAATTAAAGGGCTCTACCATTCCTAACTGGTGAAGAATACGCAAATTGCGATATACGGTATCAAAGCTAACGCCTGGAAAATCGACAAGCATGCGAGCGTAAACATCTTTCGGTGACAGGAAACCCTGTTCCTCCATTAAAATGGCTAGCAGTTTCTGGCGTTGCTCTGTGATTCGATACCCGTTGTTAGACAGAAGCTGAAGCATTTCCTTCATTTCATCTGCTGGTTCCATCCCTGTCTACCTCACTTCTGAATATACTGTCCTCTCTATTCCACTAAAGCTTTCTTTAAAGCATCTCTGTTCATTTCCATAGCGCCGATATAATCGAGATTTTGCTTCAAATCCTCTTCTGTTAAGCCTTCCAGCGGATTCAGCACATCGGTCCTGGCTCCAATTTCATTGGCAATGGTCTGGGCCACCTTGGGCTGAACCAGCTTCTCGAAAAAGATCGTTTTTACGTCATGCTCCTTCGAAAACGTAATAATTTCCGCCATTCGATCCGGAGAAGGCTCCTGATCTGGAGAAAGACCGGCAATCGCAATCTGTGTCAAGCCATACCTTTTCGCGAGATATCCAAACGCTGCGTGCTGCGTAATAAACTCGGTTCGCTTGGCAGCTTTCAAGGCTTCCTCAAAAGATTGATCCAGCTCTTGCAGCTTGGCGATGTAAGCTTCTGCGTTGCTTGCGTAGCTTGCAGCATGAGCGGGATCGGCTTGCTCGTAGGCCTCCAGAATGGTGGCAACCTGCTTCTGGGCAAGTGATGGATCTAGCCATACATGGGGATCTAAGATGGTATCACCCTCTTCATGCTCGTGCTTATCCTCGGCTGCATGGTCGTGTCCCTCTTCATGCTCACCCGCGGACTCACCTTCGTGATCATGACCTTCATCATGACCCTCGTGGCCTTCTTCATGGCCTTCTTCATGGCCTTCGCCGTGACCTTCCTCATGGCCTTCATGCCCTTCCTCATGACCATGATGATGCCCGTGATTGTGACCGTCATCTTCCCCTTCCATCAGCTCGATGCCTTCACTGGCTTTGACAACAATCCGCTTTTCGCTCGATGCACTGGATAATGCATCTTCTACCCAGCCTTCTACGCCGCCGTTATATACAAAAATATCCGCTTCCTTAATTTTGGCCATATCCTGCGGGCTAGGCTCCCAGTCATGGGGCTCCACTCCTGCAGGCACGAGCGCAACAACGTCTGCATGTTCACCTGCGATCTGCTTGCTGAATTCATACATCGGATAAAAGGTCGTCACCACATTTAATCTCTCAGCTTCGCCGTTTTCACCGGTGACCGTTTCCTTCTCTTCATTCCCACACCCTGTCAGCGTCACAACAAGTCCTAACGAGACGAATGCTGTTTTGCTCAACCATTTGTTCCATCTATTCATCATAAACTCTCCTTTGTTCTACCCAATTACAATTCAAAATTTAATCCTTATTTATTGATCCGTTACTGCAGCACGGTCCGTATGCCGCGCCGGCTTCTCCTTCTCGTTCTCCATTCCTCTTTCTTTCCGTTGAGTTCCTTTCTTCCACGCCGATACCAGCCGCTTCATTCCCGTGCCGAGAATAAGCATCAGCAGCAATACAAAAGCAATGGTGCCTCCCGGCGGCGTGCTCAGCTCGTATGATGCAGTCAAACCCAGGAAAACGCCGGATACACCTACCAGCATGGAAATGACCAGGGCAGCCGCAAAGCTAGACGCAATCCGTATCGCAAGGGATGCCGGCAGCACAATGAGCGAGGAAACGAGAAGAACTCCAACAATTGGCATGGCAGCCGCAACGATCATTCCGGTGACGATACTAAAACCGAGCGAGATCCATTGAACAGGTAATCCATTCGCCGTAGCTGCTTCTTCATCGACGATAATTTGATACAGCGGCCTTCGCATCAGGAAGAAAAAGATCCCGCCGATGACGGCGGCCGCACTCATAATAAACAGCTCCATCTGATTAATGGCAACGACAGACCCAAACAAGTAGGACGTAAATCCTGTACTTACATTTTTGCTCAGGCTCATCAAGATCACAGCGGACGAAAGACCTCCGATCATAATAATGGCGATCGAGATTTCGCTGTACGTGTTATAGGCTTTGCGGACATATTCCACAACGACGGCCCCGATCACAACGATGACGATTCCTGTTATTGTCGGGTTAAGCCCCAGGTACACTCCGCCCGCTACACCGGCAAGAGACACATGTGCCAGCATATCCGCCATCAGCGCTTGTCTCCGAAGCATCAGATAAACGCCGAGTACAGATGCTACTATTGCAATGATGCCGCCGGCACAAAATGCCCGCTGCATGAAGTCGTAGTGCAGCATTTCCATCCCCGGTCCTCCTTTCGCTCCAGCTTCACAATACGATGTACATACTGCTCCATCTCCTGCAATGCGTGGGTGACCATTACGACTGTTCTTCCCTGTCCTACGACCTGATTCTGCAAGCACCGATAAAGATCTTCCCGGCTCTCGGAATCCATTCCAGTCGTCGGCTCATCCAGCAGAAGCAAGTCGGGCTCCAAAGCGAGCGCGCGGGCAATACAAATCTTTTGCTTCTGTCCTCCGGACAGCTCCCCGATTCTCTTTTGTCGAAGCTCCCACATCCCCATCTGCTTGAGCGCGTCTTCCACCATCTCATGATCCTTGGTGTTCAATCTGCGGATCCAGGAACCGTGCACATGCCGGCCGGAGCGCACAAATTCAGCCACAGTGCTGGGGAAGGCCGAATTAAAGGCAGCCACCTGCTGGGAAACATAGCCGATTCTAAGCTTGGTCCCATCCTCTTTACGTTTCGCCAGCTGTACCTTTCCGTTCCAAGGCCTCAGCAAGCCCAGCATCAGCTTGAGTAAAGTCGATTTGGCAGCTCCATTCTGTCCGGTAACAGCTATAAATTCACCCTCATCAATATGTACACTGACTTCCTCCAGACAAGGAACATCGTCGTAGCCAAACTCCACATTATTCATCGATATGATCGTTGCCATCTCTTTGAAACCACCTTTCCCCTTACGAGCCTTACGAACTACATCCTGGCAGCTATATTTCATACGTAAACATTACGATTATTAATAGTAACAATTACGAATAATATTTTAACAACTCCACTCCTCCGCGTCAATGGCAAGGTGCTTTGACATCTATTTCTACTCTCATTTATAATAAAAAATAATTCGTAAGTATTACGATTACTACAGATCATACTAAGGAGAAGCCCATGAACTCAAATCACCCTTTTGTTTTACCGGACAAGAGCCGGAGGCATACTATTTTCGGTTCGGTAGACCCTACTCCAGGTCATAAGCCTACTACTAAAGAGGATATGATTGATTTACAGAATCAAAAAGATAATTACTTGTTTCCTCTCGATCAGGTAGGCATCAGTCGAGTGCGCCATCCCATACAAATCCAGTCAAGCCTGGCTCCCTTTGTACAGACAAGCATAGCGACTCTTGAACTAACAACAAGCCTCAAGCTGGAATCCAAAGGAATTAATATGAGCCGTTTGACAGAGCATTTGGAGGCCTATCGCCATAAAGGTCTGACGGCTGAACTCTCGCTGCTATGTACGTTTTTAGAGGAGCTGTCCCAATATATGGAGGCCCATCATGCCGAGATCACGGTGTCTTTCCCGTGGTTTTTCGAGCGGACTGCACCTGTGTCGGGTTTGAGCGGATTAAGTCATGCTGATGTGAGCATGAAGGTGATTTATGAGGAAGGAAAGCCTTTCACCGCTAACATGGGCTTGAGCGTTGCTGTTACAACACTGTGTCCGTGCTCCAAAGAAATTAGTGAATACAGCGCCCATAATCAGCGCGGTGTTGTCACCCTATCGGTGGTCGTGGACCCCTTGATGGCTCCTAGCTTTGACTGGAAAACCGTGCTTCTGCATGCTGCGGAATCTAATGCCAGCAGTGCCCTGCACCCCATTTTAAAGCGTCCGGATGAGAAAAAAGTAACGGAGCACGCCTATGAGAATCCCCGCTTCGTAGAAGATATGGTTCGCCTTGTGGCTGCCGATTTATATGAGATTGAAGAGGTACAAGCCTTTACCGTTGAGTGTAGGAACGAGGAATCGATCCACCTTCATGATGCGATAGCGCGAATCACGTACGACAAGCGAAATGAAAGGCATTGATGGTCCGCGGATGAGCTGGCAAGTACAGCAAAAGACCCATGAAGCACATCTTCATGGGTCTTTTGAGCATCTTATTGTATTTTGATCGATTTTACTTCAAAAGGCTTGCAATCCAGAGTAATGCTGCCATCCTCCACCTTCAGCGCCTGTTGATCCAGCTCATCCTCCAGCAAATTGACAGAAGTGACTCTGATGCCTGGGTAAGGCCAGCTCAAGGTCACGGTTTCCCGGCCTCCTGAGGATTCGTACAGCCGCACGATGGTGCCTTCGCCCTTCTCGGCCGGCTTTACGGTATCGAGGATCACATGGCGGCTGCTCAGCTTCAGCCAGGATAGCTCAGCAGGCCGTGCAGGTGTCGAAGCCGCGGCTTCTTTTAGGGCTTCAACGATGTGAACCGGCGTGTTCAGCTCAGCAGCCTCTCGGACTGTATGAGCCTGACTCCAGCTTCCTTCATGCGGGTACAGCGCGTATGTGAACTCGTGCTCTCCGCGGTCAGCCGCAACATCCGGCCAGGATGGCGCGCGCAGCAAGGACAGGCGCATCACCCCATCCTTGATGTCATAGCCGTATTTGCAGTCGTTCAGCAGGCTGACTCCAAATCCGTTCTCCGACACATCTGCCCAGCGGTAGCCGCACACCTCGAATTGCGCCTGCTCCCAGCTGGTGTTGCGATGGGTCGGGCGCTCCAGTGCGCCAAACGGAATCTCATAGCTTGCTTTGGACGCCACCAGATCTACGGGAAAAGCGACCTTCAGCAGCTTATGATCCTCTTTCCAATCCACATGCGTCTTAAAATCCACCCGTCTGCGATCTTCATAGAAGGTCATTTCTTGGGTGATGACTGATTGTCCCAATTTCCAGGTGAAGCTGAGCACTTGCTTGACCCGTCCTCTCAGCAATACCTTTTTCTGAATCAGCGTCACTTGATCTGCCCGCTTCGTTTCATAACGGGGATCGATGTCCCACGCGTCCCAGTAGGTTGGACGGTCATGGAATAGCTGCAGCTCATTTGCAACGCAGCCTGCAGAGATAAGCTCCCGGTTACTGAGCTTATCATACCAGCTGGTAATTTCACCTAGTTCATTAAAGATCAGCTTGTAAAACGGGGTATCTATCCCCTCTCCCAAATCCTCATGGATTGCAGCAGCTTCGATTGCCGGGTCAGAGCCCGATACAGCGGCCGGCTGGACCCAGATTGTCTTATATCCAAATCCCGGAATTTCTTTGACCTGGATCGTTAAGGTTACGCCCGCTCCCGTACCCTGGCTCACATCAAACATAAGGGGACCCTGCGCATCATAAACGGCAGCATGGCGCAGCTCTTCGCCGCCTTGAATTTCGATCGTCTCGTTACGGCTCCAGCCCAGGCTGTTATAGATGACATATGCCCCTCCATCCCGTGAAGAGACATCTACCTGAGCGGTAATCGCCGCAAGCGAGTTTTTCAAAGACCCTTCTCCAATTTCAAAAATACGCCCGTACTCCGCCGTTGACGTTTCATATGCCTCCGGTATGGCTGTTCCCGGAATAATATCATGGAATTGATTCAGCAGAATCAGCTTCCATCCTTCCTCCAGGTTCTGGGCGGGAAGGGCTGAAGCCACATCCAGTGAAGCCATGGTTCCCCAGAGCTCGGCATCCCGATACAGCCGCTCAGCATAACGGTTATAGCGCTTGTTCTTGGCATGAGTAGTATATGTGCCCCGGTGCAGCTCCAAATACAGATCGCCATGCCACTTCGGCAGCTGAGGCTGCTTCTGTTCGATACTCTGGAAGAAATCTGCCGCCGTCGCAAAGCGTACCTTCGGCTGCCCCGGCATCAGATCACCGCGCCGCACATACTCTACCATCTCATGAGTCACACCGCCGCCGCCATCACCATGTCCATACAGAAGCATCAGCTCATCCTGCTGATCCTTGTGACCAAAGGACTGCCAGTGCTCGTGAATGTCCTTGGGCAGTGTATGCTCATTCACGCCATGATTCTGATAGGAAAGCAGCTCTGTTCCATCGATACCGACCCAATAAAACAAGTCATACGGAAATTTGTTCGTATCATTCCAGCCCAGCTTCGTCGTCATGAAGTAGCGTACTCCCGCCTGCTTCAGCAGCTGTGGAAGTGAAGCACAATACCCGAAAGTATCCGGCAGCCACTCAATATCGGAACGCTTCCCGAACTCTTGTTCATAAAATAGCTGGCCGTGCAGCATTTGACGCACCAATGACTCGCCGTTTGGAATATTGAGATCCGGCTCAACCCACATTCCGCCGACGAGCTCCCATCGGCCTTCCGCGATGAGCGACTTGATTTTGCTATACAGCTCCGGGTAATGCTCTTTGACAAAAGCGTATAAAATAGGCTGGCTCTGACTGTATTTAAAGTCCGGATATTTCTCCATCAGCGTGGTAACCGTGGAAAAGGTCCGGCTGACCTTGCGTACCGTTTCCCGGACCGGCCATAGCCAGGCAATATCAATATGGGATTGTCCTACCATATGCATGACGCCATTCAAGCCCTCATCCGGCTTCTCTTGACGTACCTTGTCCAAGAGCTTGGACTCAATCGCCGAGATGCGCTGCCCGTCAGCCAGCACTGCATCTGCAGCGCCATACAATTCATCCATCACCTGCGTCAACTGCTTGTGAATGCGAAGACGCCGCAAATCCTCCTCTGGGAGATAGCGGCAGGCTTCATACGCAACTTTCACGGAATGCAGGAGGTTCTGAACCGGTTCATTAACCCAGACCAGCCGGCTCGTAATGCCTGAAATGACAGGCTGAATCACCGCCTGCTTATTTAAAGGATCTACGGGCTCCGGTATGGGATCATACAGCTCGATGTCCAGCTGTGGTGCAGTCCCTACCCTCGCCGCAGGCAGCGGTACAAACCAATGGTTACGATCCAGACCATGATACGGCTCTCCATTCACCTTTAACAAACCTTCTCCACCCGCCTCAAATACAAGAGCAGCCTCTGCACCTTGCCAGTGAGACGGAATTTCCACCTGCTTGCTTAGAAAATACGTAATCCCATGCTGGCTGTTCAACGGATTTACGGAGGTCAGCTCCGGCTGCTCCGTCAACCTTTCATACACCCCGGGCGTGATGTATTTAGCCTTTTGCATATTCCATTCCGTAATCTCAATGCCTTCTCTCCACTGCTTGTCTGACAAAAACTGAATAAACCGCTGGATGTAAATCATAGGCTGCCGTCCTTTCGTGACTTGAAGAAGTGAGCATAAAGCATATAATGCCTTCTTTATATATTGTTATTTTTGTTATCATCAACTATCATAACGTTATTAGCCTTTAGTGTACTTCGGAGCGTATTATACGTCAATGCGATTTCATGAAGTATTGGAATCAAGGAATCAACGTAGAGGAGAATTGAATATGTCACGAAAAGTATCGATTCAAACCTTGGCCGACCAGCTTGGCCTGTCCAAATATGCCGTTTCCAGAGCATTGAGCGGTAAGTCAGGCGTCAGTGAAGCGACACGCAGCCGGGTGCTGGAGCTAGCCAGAGCATCAGGCTATCGCACTTCAATAGCTATGGCTAAGCCTGACAACCAGGAATCGCCGGATGACAACCGGGAGGCTTCCTTCGTGCTGATCTGCATGAAGCAGCAGAACCGCGGCGAGCCGAATTACTGGGAGCGGGTTCTGTCAGGCATGCTTGCAGCCTGTGAGGAGCGAGGATGGCTGCATGCAATCGTATCTCCGCCGCAGGAGCTGTCGCCTGCAGACGTTCCGGCAGAGCAGCTCATTGCCCCTCATGTCCATTGGGATCAATGCATTGGCATCATTGTTATGGGGGCTTTTCCATATCCGCTGCTGCAGCGAATGGCAGATATCCAGCTTCCCTTAGTCCTTGTGGATCATCAGGAGCCGCTGCTGCAGTGTGATACGGTTCGCCATGACGATGTGAATGCCGGATCCACAGCTTCTACGTTTCTCCAGTCACAGCATTGTCGGCGTATTGGCTTCATTACCGACGATGGACGCTCGGCGAGCTTTTTGCAGCGAAGGATCGGTGTTCAATTAGGTGTGGGTGGTGACTTTTTGCAGCAAGGCACGACTCTGCTGGAATGGCAGGTGCCCTACGAAAGAGGTCATTGGGGAGATGAAGTGCTGAAATCTCTGGAGCAGATCCCGGAGGACGAGCGTCCTGACGGATGGATTGGGGCGAACGATGATATCGCGCTGGAGTGGATGGAGACTTTGCAAAAACACGGCTACTCCATTCCGGAGGACTGCCGGGTCATCGGCATAGATAATGTGTGGGGGGCTTCACTCTCCGCTCCGCCACTTACAACGATTCAGCTGAGCAAGGAAGAGCTGGGTGCCCGGGCCATTGAAGCGCTGGAACGGCGCCTGCATCGCCCGGGGGCACCGGTGGAAACGATCATGCTTTCTACCCGGCTAATTCCGCGGAAATCGGCCTAACGATCACTTTTGGCAGTAGATATTATAAAGTGATCCTGCTCCATCGGCTGTCATACTGCTGCAGCCGAGGATGAAGTGAAGCGGGCTCCTCCAGAAGCAGCAAGCGAATCTTGACAATCCACTCCTGAAACACATGATAAGAGGCGAAGGCATTGGCTGTTTCTCCAGACACCAGCAGAAAATACGGAGCTGGATTCTTCTCGGTCAGGTGGCGGAGGGCGGCTTCGATCGGGACGTATTTTTTCCGTTTGCCTTCCCAGGCGTCCAGCTCGATATCACCTACGCTTTGCTCCTGAATCCAGTCCTGTAATGCGTTTTCTCTTTTATAAAAGGAGGTCCCCTCCCGTTTATACATTCGTTTCATCGTCTGTTCATGGAGTGGATAAAGCACGAGCCGCTGAAATGCCTGCTCGCTCTTCACCTGTACCGCTTGAGACAGCCCTTGCTCTCTGCCGATTTCTTCAAAAGGATCATAATAGATCAGTGTGCCTTTGGTTGTCTCCACAGGGGGGACATATCCATAGGGCACCTTTTGCAGGTTTCGAGTCATACACATTCCCTCCTAACCGTTATACAAGATAGCATGCGGCATCTGGCGCTCTCCTTATTCCTAGAAATAAGGCGTGTGCCGAATCGTCATATCTCCGGGCTGCTTCACCTTGGCTTGGCAGCCTAACCGGTAGCCTTCCTCCAGCTCCTCCGGATCGAGCCGAGCCTCCTCAGCCTCGTTCGGAGAGGAGAGCAGCTCCTCTCCTTCCAGTATGATGCAGCGGCATCGCGCACAGGTTCCACGTTTGCAAAAGGAGCTCCATTCAACCTGATGCATCTCCGCGATCTGAAGAACGGTCTCCCCGATGATCGGCTCTACCGACCTCTGCACACCGGATTTAATGAGAAGCAGGGTGCGCTCTTCATCCCGCTCCGTTGTGATCACGAGCTCCGGCTCAGGGTTAGAAACGGGCTTACGGCGTTGATTCAGATATGACTTCAGTCGCTTGAGCATGGAATCACCCCCTCCTTCATATCTCCATGATACACAAAAAGCCTGCGAAGTTCATCGCAGGCCCCTGATTCCAATCATAATACCTCTTGCTTAGCTGATTTCGCCCACCATCTGGATGTAATCCTTCTGGTCGATCACCCGGCGTGCAGTCACGTACTTGCTGTCATAGTAAGACTCGCTCAGCTTGCTGATTCTTACACCTTTACTGGTGGAAGCATGCGCAAATTGACCGTTACCAATGTAGACTCCGGCATGAGATACGCCTCTGCCCGACGTATTGAAGAATACCAGATCACCAAGCCTTAAATCATCACGCTCTACCTTCACACCTACGGTAGCCTGGGCTGCGGAGGTACGTGGCAGGTCTACATTATACTTGCTGAATATGTACAAAATGAATCCGGAGCAGTCAAATCCACTTACGGTCGTGCCGCCCCACTTATAAGGGGTTCCGACAAGCTTAGTCACTTCAGCTTGAAGCTTCGGCCCCTGATCTGCGAATGCCGTAACCGCACCCGATGAAAAGATTAAAGCAGAACCTAATACAGACAATAGCAGCTTCTTCAAAAGATAGTGCTCCCTTCGGTGCCTACGGAGTTAGCTAAGGGTTCGGTTAAGGGTCCCCTATATTCCCTCTCAAACAAGAATAATTCACCCGGCAGTGGTTCCCCCGTTTTCTATATCGAAATTCGGCATATTAATGAATTTTTTGTAACTCTCTCCCTTAATGTAGTACATCACAGGACAAGCTGTCAATCATTTTTGTAACTAATTTGTCATGGGTTGCAGTGAGGGCTTGGAGCATGACAAAAACAGCCCCAAACACATTCATTAGGAAGTGTTCAGGGCTGTTTATAGGACTTCATAATAGCGTATTAGTTAGGCCGCCATCTCCCGGCAGGCCTTGGCACATGAGAAGCAGGCCTCCGCACATTGACGGCAGTGCTCATGCTCGTGCTTGCTGCACTCGTTTCCGCAAGCCTCGCACATTTCAGCACAGGCCTCACAAATTTGCTTCATATAGCTGCTATTCATCGACATTGCTTGAGCTGCAAAAGCGCAGAGCTCTGCACATTCGCGATCCATTCGGATACATTCCTTCATCATTTGCAGGTCTTCTTCCTCCAGGCAGGCACTGTAGCAGCGATTGCATGCCTGCATGCAGCGCAGGCACTCGTCAATACATTGCTGAAGCTTTTCAGGTGATATGGTTGACATAAGATGTGCTCCTTTCCTGTAAAAGATTTATTCTGCCCTGGACAGGTCTCCTTTATCATTAAACAGCTCCTGCATATTTAATCATTTCTGCTCTTGCTTTGGCTGAAGCAGCAGCAGGCGGTCATCTCCTGGAGATGGTGTCCCGCGTCCGTCAGTATTGTTCGTAATGAGGTAGACTCCATCCTCACTCATCTGTACATCGCGAATTCTGCCGACACCGTCCAGCACAGTGTTCAGCTTCTTCTTTTCAAGATCAAAGCGGTATAATGCTTCTCCCCTCAGACCCGCAATCAGAAGCATATCCTCTTGTTCATAAAGAGTTCCCGAAGGGGCAATGGCTTCCTCGCCGGTATGAAGCAAAGGAGGCACCATCCCTTCCTGCTGCTCATCCCCGATGTTATCCGGCCAGCCATAATTACTGCCCGGCTCAATGCTGTTTATCTCATCATGCCCGCCAACACGGCCGCTGGGACCATGCTCGGAATTGAACATGCGCCCTGCCGCATCCCAGGCAAGACCTTGAGAATTGCGGTGTCCGTAGGAATACACATAGGAGTTCGGAAAAGGATTGTCTTCCGGAATCGAGCCATCCGGGTTCATACGTAATATTTTGCCGCCCAGGCTCTCGACATTCTGTGCCATCTCTCCTTCACCTGCATCCCCGGTAGTCAAATACAGCTTCTTATCGGGCCCCCATTTCATGCGTCCGCCATTATGCACATTAGAGCCCGGGATGTCCTCAATGAACGCCTCGACCTCCTGCCAAGCCTCTTCCTCCTGTCGAATGAGTATGACGCGATTCTTCATTTCGCCGCCTTCCTCGTACGTGTGATAAGCGTAAGCTAATCGGCTGCTAGCAAAGTCCGGGGCCAGCACAAGGCCCAATAGCCCTCCTTCACCCTGCGCCTTAACAGGCTGCTTCGTATCCACCGGAAGACGCTCCCGATGACCATCCTTCAGCGATACAATCTGTCCTTCCCGTTCACTGATGTAAATATCCTTCCCGGAGATCGCAATGGACCATGGAATCTGCAATTCTTCTGCGACTACGCTGTACGTGTACGACCCGTCGGAGCTTTCCTGCTCACTATTCTGCTTCGGCGCTTGGCTGCCGGAAGAATGCTGATCCACAGGGGCTTCCTGGTCCCCGGATGACTCATCCTGTACTGGACTGGATGAGCACGAGAACAATAACGCCGCGGACAGTAACCATATCCAGGATTTTTTCATGTGCTGAACCTCCTCTGTTTCGATAAATAAAAATACTGCCGGATTTCCGGCAGTATTTAACATTTACACCCGCACCATATGAGACTGGACAATGTCGGCATCACTCATCTGCTGCAACCCGTCAGAAGTGTAGAGGAATTTCTCGTGTCCACGCCCGGTAATCAGAATCCGATCGCCTGCATTCGCCGAATGAATGGCTTGAAGAATCGCATCCTGACGGTTCGCGACAAATTCACTCTTAGACAAATGCTGCTCCGACAGCCCCTGCCTCATATCGAGAAAGATATCTTCAATCTGCTCTGAGTATACATTGTCTGACGTAAATACAACACCATCTGCCAAATCAGCCGCAATACCGGCCATGATGGGACGCTTTAATCGGTCTCTTTCACCTCGACAGCCCATGACGCAAATAATTTTGCCTGAAGTGCACTCTCGAGCCGTTAGCAGCGCAGCCTTCAGCCCTTCCGGATTGTGGGCATAATCTATGGTGATATTAAAGTCTTGGCCCGTCGATACATCCTCAAATCTTCCGGATATCCCTGTAAAGGATTGCAGCCCTCGGGTAATCTCATCCCAGGACAGCCCTTCGCATGAACAGATCGCAGCCGCTGCAAGAGCATTGTACACATTATGAAGTCCTGGAACCTTCAATACTACAGGGTACTGATCCCCCGTGTAGGTCTGAATTGTGAACCTGGTGCCTTGCTCGGCTCTTTCGACCTGAATGCCGCGGAGATGACAGTCTTCACCGAGGCCATAAGTAACCACCTGTGCGGCCGTTCTTTTGGCATAGTATGCGGATGCAGCATCGTCTCCGTTCAGCACCGCGGTTTTCTGCATATCGTCTACGCTATTGCCAAGTCTTGAGAACAGCAGCTCCTTAGAGCCTCGATACTCGTCCATATGATGATGATAGTCCAGATGATCGTGGGCGAGATTTGTAAATGCAGCGGTTTGAAAACCACAGCCCAGCACTCTCCCCATATCCAGACCATGAGAGGATACCTCTACGACCGCGTACTCGGCACCGGCATTCGCAATCGTTCTTAAGAATTTCTGAAGTCGCAATGGATCCGGCGTTGTGTTCACGGCTTCTTCCTGAATGTCTTTATAGGTCATACTCAAGGTGCCAACACTACCCGCATTGCGACCGGATGCATTGAGGAGATGCTCCACCATATGGGCGGTGGTTGTTTTGCCGTTCGTCCCGGTAATGCCGATCAGGCGAAGTCCACAGGATGGATTGTCATAAAAAGCATTGGCGATGATCGGCAGCGCACGCCGGGTGTCAGGCACGATGACGAGACTCACTTCCGGTGGTACACCGGGAATGAAGCGCTCCGCCATAATGGCTGCCGCTCCGTTGCGGATGGCCTCCTCCGCGTACTGATGTCCGTCCTGCTGAAAACCGGTAATGCAAATAAACATGCCGCCCGGCTCTATTTTTCGTGAATCGATCTCAATCTGGCTGATATCCATCTCAAGGTCCCCAGTTATGCGCTTTAGCTTCAGCTGATCAATCATACGTGATAATTTCATGGCGTAACCTCACTAGGAACTAGGATGATGGTCTTTGTATGTTTACCCTATTTCGGACCTGCCTATACCCGGCAGCCGGCCTGCAGGTTCACAACAAGAAAAGAGCATATCTGGTCATTACCCAAAAAATCGCTCTTTGCACCTAAAAATGCGGCACGATGAATATATCGGTATAATTGAAGCAACTGTTTACCACAGATCAACGAGCAGGGCATACACAATGCCTGGACCATGAACACCAATAGTGAGATCGTTCTCAATGTCTGCCGACCGGCTTGGCCCGGATATGAAATGAATACCTGCCGGAAGTTTCTCTCGTCCCGCACGGTCCAGCTCCGCAAGAACTTCGCCCAGCCTGGTCACGAGCCGGCTTACAGGGATAATCGCAATTAACACTGCGGGCAGCAAACTGACGGATCGACCCTGGTGCGCCGAGGATTTAGTAACGAGCGAGCCTGTATAGGCTACGGCATGATCGGCTTCGATTACCCCAATCTCAGCCCGCGCCGCATGCTCGATCCCATTGATGTCCCCTTCGTCATTCCAGACTGTAACCTGTGCATGCTGCAGCTGCTGTGCGAGCCTTAACCGATCAAGACCAGGCTGATGATGCATTAATATGCGGGTAGCCTTCATTTCTTCTGCAAGGCCTACGATGAAATTCGCAGCTTCCGCCGAGGTTGCTAGATGTACAGCCTGTCCGCCTGCAGCCTGAAAATTGGCTGTAAATTGCTGCAGCTGTTCTTCCGTGGTCCATTGAAAGGAGTTCCAGAATTCAGGTGCTCCGCGAAAGGGCTGCTCCGGCTTGGATTGAATACGCGGTCTGTTCAGTCTGGCTGCAATGCCTTCCATAAATGACTTCTGTTTCAGAAGAGAGGCAGCCTGAAGCTCGGCTAGCCAAGCTTCTCGGGAATTCGGACTCCCGGCACCAGATTGATCGGCATTCACATTGTGCGAGCTGGATCGATTCTGCTTCAAGACTCATCACCTCCGCGCTGCCGCTTCTTCAGCTCTGAAGCAAGTCTTTGCTCCAGCTCTTGCGGCATGTTCTGATGCTCTGACTCTAGCTCCTGCTTCAGATTGGGCCACTGCTGCCTGAACGATTGGTCCGGAATCGCCGGCGTGACACGGTATGTGTTCCACCCTTTCAATGGCCCCGCTTGAATAGTTATCTCACCTGAGCGTACCACCAGCTTCTGCCCGACCCGTCCCAGCCGGACTGCAGCACGGTAGCGCCTGGAATTGTTCATGACGGCGGCAAAGCCCTTCATTCCGATCGCCTCCAGCTTGCTGCCACGTCCCGCCTCTACCTTGCGCCTTCGTAAATAGACAAGCATGTCATGCAATGGAATCTTGACAGGACAAGCCTCGTAGCAGGCACCGCAGAGACTGGACGCATTCGCAATATCATCCCACTCTGCGACGTTTTTTTTCAGTGCAGGGGTCAGAACCGCTCCGATGGGGCCGCTGTAAGTGCCTCCATAAGCATGACCACCAATCTGGCGATACACCGGACATGCATTCAGGCAGGCGCCGCAGCGGATACAATTCAGCAGCTCCTGAAATTCCGGATCTCCGAGCTGCAGAGAGCGGCCATTATCCAGAATAATAATATGCATTTCATCCGGTCCATCTCCATCTTCTGCGCGTCTAGGACCTGTAATTCCTGACATGTAAACCGTCAGCTTCTGCCCGGTCGCGGATCTGGGCAGCAGCGTAGCCATGACTTCAAGATCATTCCAGGAAGGAATGATCCGCTCCATTCCCATGAGGGTGATCTGAGTCTTCGGAACCGTAGTTACCATACGCGCATTGCCTTCATTCTCAAACAGCACAATGGAACCGGTCTCGGCGATGGCAAAATTACATCCTGTCATGCCAATATCAGCCTCAAGAAACCTTTCCCGCAGCTTGCTCCGGACAAATCCGGCCAGAATGGAGGTTTCAGGGGGAAGAGTCTCACCTGCTTCTTTGGATAGAAGCTCTGCGATCTGATATCGGTTCTTATGAATGGCAGGAATAATAATGTGAGATGGAGCTTCGTTAGCCAGCTGGATAATGTACTCTCCGAGATCTGTCTCGATCGCTTCTACACCGATGGACTCCAGTTCCCGATTCAAATGCAGCTCCTCAGACACCATCGATTTCGATTTAACCACTGACCTCGCAGCGGTTTGCTTCGCAATGCTAAGCGAGAGCTCCACCGCCTCTTGCGCATTGTCTGCAAAATGCACATGCACCCCGTTCGCTCGGGCATTGTCTGCGAACTGGGTCAAGTAATAATCCAGGTGAGCAATGGTGTGCAGCCGGATCTGCCTGCCGCGCTCCCGCCATGCCTCCCAATTGCCATGCTCTTCAGAGGCTTTAATCTTGCCGCTGCGCAGCCGCTCTGTCGTAAACCTTACGGCACTGCGGAGGAAATCGTTATCCAGGGCAAGTCGCGAGCGCTTTTTCACACTACCCTTAGGCGCTGAACTATTGCCTGCTTCACCTCCTGCTTCTCAAGCCCCTCGTATAGCAGCTCAACGAGGTGCATCACCCGAATCTTTTCCCCTCTGAAGCGAAGGTGTCCAGCGATGTTCATCAGACAGGCCATGTCCAGACCGACCAGCACCTCGGCCTCGGTTTCAATGACATGATCTCCTTTTTCCGTGACCATGGCTCCGGAAATATCGGCCATCTTGACCGCAAATGTGCCGCCGAACCCGCAGCAGTCCTCCGCGAACGGCAGAGGCACCAGCTCAAGACCCGCGACCTGGCTCATGAGCTGCATAGGCTCTTCTTTTACGCCAAGCAGGCGGCTGCCATGACAGGATGGATGATACGTTACCTTATGAGGAAAGATCGCACCTACATCTGTAATACCGAGAACGTTGACTAAAAATTGCGTAAATTCATACGTTTTGTCTTGAAGGAGCTTGGCTTTGTGAAGATATTCCGGTTCATCCTTGAACAGACTGCTGTAATGATGGATCATATACGTGCACGAGCCGGAGGGAGAAATCACAAAATCACTGTCTGTAAACGCATCCAAAATGGAACGCGCGCTTTTCTTCGCGTCATCCCAATAACCGCTGTTGTACGCCGGCTGTCCGCAGCAGGTTTGACTCTCCGGGAAATTCAAATCAAGCCCATAGCGCGCGAGCAGGCGCACCATGGACGTCGTGACATGTGGAAAAAGAGTGTCGCTCAAGCAGGTCGCAAAAATCGATATTTTCATGCGGAGCACCTCCACTTTAATTTATACCGGAATCACTGTAATCCCAAGCTCTTTGCAGGCTTGCAGGCTCTCGGGCTGCACCCGCTCATCTGTAATGATCGTATCCACGCTTTTCAGATCTGCCACCTGCTTAAATGCAAGAATGCCAAACTTGCTTGAATCAGCCAGCAATACAACCTTCTCGGCAATTCCGATCATCTTGTGCTTGACTCTGGCTTGAAGCTCATTGGATTCGCTTAACCCACGCTCTAAATGCACTCCTTTGAAAGACATAAACGCCAAATCTACGTAATAGGAATCGAGCGCCCGCTCAGCTAGAGGCCCCACAAAAGAAAGAGAATGATGTGCCATAATCCCTCCAACGGATATGACTTCAATCTTTTCCTTGCCTCCTAATTCAGCTGCGGCCTTCATTGAATTGGTCAACACTGTAAGCGGAATATCCGGGATAAGTTGAGCAACGTACCACGCAGTAGAGCTGGCATCTAACAGAATTTTCTGATGTGGCTGTATCAGCTTGACTGCCGCTTTAGCGATCCGCTGTTTCTCCGCTGCATTCGCGACTTCCCTTTCGAAAAATGGCGTCTCTGGCTGGGATCGTCCGGGAGCAGAATGACTATGAACGCTGACCGCGCCTCCATGAGAACGGCGCAGCTGACCGGATCTTTCAAGTCGGTCCAGATCACGCCGGATCGTCTCCTCTGTCACTCCACAAATCTCACTTAATTCGCTCACTCGAATGCTGCCCCGCTCATTGACAAGCTGCACTATTTTTTCGTATCGCTCTACAACCAACATCCCGTTCCATCCCTTTATCAATAAATTTATTTAGAAATTCCAGCGTTCTGTCGAAATGCTTGGTAAGCTTCCTCCCACCTCTGTATTTGCTGAGGCTCATATTCCTTGACTTCAACAGAATTACGGATCACTCTTCTCGCTTCCATCATACCGGAGAACTCGCCTCGTGCAATAAACTGGACCGCAAGATTCCCGATCGCGCTGCCTTCAGCGGGGCCTGCCCATACGGGTCGGCCGATGGCATTCGCTGTCCATTGACACAGCAGCTCATTGTAAATGCCTCCGCCTACCATATGGAGTCCATCAAACACACGTCCAGACACCCGCTCCGTTTCGTCCAGTGTCAAGCGGTATTTCAGGGCCAGGCTCTCTAAAATGCAGCGTGTGATTTCGCCCGGCGTTATTGGTACCGGCTGTGCCGTTCGCTTAGCTAATTCTTGAATGCGTGACGGCATATCTCCCGGGGTTAGAAAAAGATCATGATCGGGGTCGATAACGGTAACAAAAGGCTCCGCTTCTTCTGCCATCTTAACCAATTCCGGAAAGGAATACAAAGCCCCTTTGTTCGCCCAGACACGTCTGCTTTCTTGCAGGATCCACAAGCCCATAATATTTTTGAGGAGACGGTATGTTCCACAAGCCCCTCCTTCATTGGTGAAGTTTAGCTCCAGCGCCTCGGGAGTCATCATAGGATGGTCAATTTCTGTTCCGATTAGGGACCAGGTTCCGCAGCTTAGATAAGCGAATTGGTTCTGCAGAGCAGGTACAGATACTACAGCAGAGCCTGTATCATGCTCCGCTGCAGTATAAAGTGTCATGCCGTTGAGGCCAAGCTCCTGAATAACTGAAGCCCGAATATTCCCCGCGTTCTCTCCGGATTGAAGTACCGGAGGATAAATATTCAATGGAAGCTGAATCTTGCTGATCAGCTCCTGATCCCAGTTTCCCAGAAGCGGGTTATACATTTGTGTCGTCGAGGCGTTACTAAACTCACTGTACATTTCACCCGTCAAGAAATAACGTAACAAATCAGGAATCATAAGCAGCTTTTTTGCACCGGCAAGCAGCTCGGGCTGATGTTTTCTTATAGAGTACAGCTGATAGATCGTATTAAAGGGCAGAAACTGAATGCCGGTCTTGCTGTAAATCTCTGATTTGGAGACCATGCTTAGAACTTCTTCCATTATTTCTGGGCTATGAAAATTGCGGTAATGGTATGGATTGCGCAGTAGTTCTCCGTCTGTTCCGATGAATCCGAAATCGACAGCCCAAGAATCGATGGCAACCGAGCTCGGTACGCTTAGGTGCTCCTTAGCCGCCAGCAGGCCTTGCTTTATTTCATGGTACAGCCTGAGAATATCCCAGTGCAGCCTTCCGGAAACATGAACTGGATCGTTGGGAAAACGATGCAGCTCTTCAACGAACAATCTACCGTTGTCCAATCGACCCAGCAGTGCTCTGCCACTGCTCGCGCCCAGATCAAATGCCAATGCCGTACTCATGCTTGTCATCCCTCTCTAACGCTTCCATAGAATGAGCTACATCACGAATTCCGTGGCAGCAGAACATTTTTCTCATAAGTCTTTACTTCTGTCAGCCACTCTTCCCGGACAGGCACTCCATGCGATTCACAATAATAATCCCACACGGCACCAAAAGGGTAGGCCTTGAACTCTTCCAGAAGTGTCAAGCGTGTCGTATAATCTCCCTCATGCTCTGCAGCCTTCAGTAACTCGATAGGCTCCAGCATGGCTCTAAGTATGCCTTTCAATGTATTGCGTGTCCCGATCACCCAGGCTGCAATCCGGTTAATACTGGCATCGAAAAAATCCAGACCCACATGCGTCTTATCCAGAAGGTTCCCACGAACCAGCTCTCTTCCGATCTCCACAAGCTCGTCATCCATCATCACGACATGGTCGCTGTCCCAACGCATCGGACGGCTGACATGCAGCAGAATCCCCTCTGTAAACAATGAAAGCGAAGAAAGCTTACCGGCAATGCCTTCTGTAGGGTGAAAATGACCGGAATCCAGACAAATCAGCTTCTTGTTCAGTATTCCATAGCCCATATAAAATTCATGGGACCCGACAACATAGGCCTCTGAGCCAATTCCAAACAGCTTACTCTCTACCGCGTCAAGATTGTATTGCGGGTCAAGCTCCTCCTTGAATATTTCATCCAACGATGCTTTCAGCCGCTGGCGAGGAGCCAGACGATCTGCGGGAACATCCTTATAGCCGTCTGGAATCCATATATTTGTCACACAGGTCTGCCCCAGCTGCTCTCCAAAATGGGCACCAATTCTACGCGCAGCCTGACAATGCTCAATCCAGAATCTGCGAATCCTCGGATCGCTGTGGCTAAGGGTAAATCCATCACTGGAATTTTTGTGGGAGAAGCAGGTTGGATTGAAATCCAGGCCCAGCCCCTGTTCTTTTGCCCAGTTCACCCAATTTTGAAAATGCTTAGGCTTCAAGGAATCCAGATCAACCTCTTCCTCTGTGTCGGCATAAATCGCATGAAGATTGATTTTATGCTTTCCGGGAATTAAAGATAACGCTTTCTCCAAATCCTGACGAAGCTGCACTGCCGTCTGGGCTGCTCCAGGATATTGTCCAGTAACGGATATGCCTCCGGTGAGTTCTTTATCTCGGAATAAAAATCCACGCACATCATCGCCCTGCCAGCAATGGATCGAGATTTTGACCTTTTCAAGCTCCTGGAGCACCTTCTCCGTATCAATTCCATGGGCTGCATACAATTGCTTGGCATAATCATAGCTTTGAGCAGTTTCTTTCCTCAACTTTAGTCCCTCCCAATAACGGTATTTACCGAGTGAACGCAGCGGGTACACCGCCGTCGATGGTCAGCATGCAGCCCGTCGTCTTCTCGGCTTTGGAGGAGGCGAAAAATGCAATGCCCTCTGCAATGTCCCGGGGGTAAATATTGACCAATAACGTGGTGCGCTTCCGGTAATATTCTTCGAGCTCATGCGGTTCAATACCATACGCCGCTGCACGTTCATTTCGCCAGCTGGAATTCCAGATGGCAGAACCTTGCAGGATCGCATCCGGGAGAACGGTGTTCACTCGTATACCGTAGGGTCCCCCTTCGGCAGCAATGCAGCGAGCCAGATGCGCTTCAAGCGCTTTCGCAGAGCTGTATGCACTGGCATTCTTGCCGGCATATATAGAGTTTTTAGAGCCGACAAATACCATGCTGCCCCCAGTATTTTGAGCCTTCATCATTTTGAAACCTTCCCGTGCGACCAGGAAATAACCGGTTCCGAGTACGTTCATATTCAGGTTCCATTCCTTGAGCGAGGTTTCCTCAAATGCATTGGATGTCGCCAAGCCCGCATTGTTGACAAGGATATCCACGCCGCCGTATTGTATCGCAGCCTCCGTGTAAGCCTGGCGAACCGCTTCTTCATCCGTCACATCCATCTTCACAGCATAAGCCATGTTCTCTCCATACACTGCATTAATTTCTTCAGCAACCTGCTTGGCACCTTCTGCATTCAGATCCGCCAGCACCACATGTGCCCCTTCTTGTACCAGACGTCTAGCTGTCTCACTGCCGATCCCGCCAGCTCCCCCCGTTATAAAAGCAACCTTTCGAGAAAATTCCGCTTCCGCAGGAGCTAAAGAAAGCTTGTAAAGCTCGAGTGGCCAATATTCCACGTTATAGGACTCATTCTCAGTCAAGGATACAAAATTCCCAAGCGTGGTAGCACCGCGCATAACTGCAATTGCACGATGATATAATGCACCACTTACCCGTGAATTTGCCCAGCTTTTTCCTGTGTTAATCATGCCGACGCCTGGGATTAGAATTACGCGCGGTGCGGCCTCGAACATGACATCCCCATCGTTATGATTACGCTCAAAATAGTCAGCATAGTTCTGCTTGTAGGCTTCTATTTCTTCAATTAGCCTGGACTTCAGTCCTTCTACATCTTCAGTGTCAGGTGTCCAGTCCACAAACAGAGGAACGACCTTGGTATGAACGAGATGATCTGGACAGGCTGCGCCGACCTGAGACAGCTCTGCAGAATTTTTCCCACTGACGAATGTCAGCACATCCTCTGCATCGTCAAATGTAAGAATCATTTTTTTGCTATCGCATACTGCACCGCGAATTACAGGCATAATAGCTGCAGCAACTCGCTTCCGCTCTTCGGCAGGCAGTGCCTTATATTTCTCGCCTCCAAACAACTGCTCCTGCTCCACATGAGCTTCAATAAAAGCCTCTGCCTCTTTAATCACCTTGATCGTCTGGGCATAGCATTCTTCCGAGGTATCTCCCCAAGTGACCAGTCCATGCTTTTCCATAAGTACAAGCTCAGCGTTCGGGTTTCCAGCTACACCCTCTGCAATCATTTTGGAGAGAGTAAAGCCCGGTCTAATATAGGGAACCCAAACAAATCGATCTCCGAAAATTTCTTTGGCGAGCTCCTTGCCTCGATCTGCACAGCATAAGCTGATAATGGAATCGGGATGGGTATGATCAATATGCTGAAAGGGAAGGAATGCATGCAGCAGCGTTTCAATGGACGCTCTTGGAGCTTTGGCATCTACCATACATTGCGCGAGATAAGACACCATTTCTTCATCTGTCATGCTGTCCCGCTCCATGAGCGGTTTAATATCCTCCATACGAAGACCTGTAAAGTTGGAAGCCTTCATACTAGCTAGATCCGACCCGCTTCCCTTGACGTACATGACCTCTACGTCCCGCCCCCGGAAATCTTGAATAACCATTTTGCTGGAGGTATTTCCTCCTCCCCAGTTGCAAACCGTACGGTCTGAGCCAATTTGGTTAGAGCGCCTTACCAGCTTTTCAAGCTGGCTGTTATTTTGAATATCTTTGAAAACATTTGAATTATCAGTATTACCCATTGACACGATCTCCTCTCCACCTCAATATTCGAATTTATCTCATCATAACACGCCCGTATAATTTTGAATATACTTGTTTGTGTTTGTTTTAAAGTTTTTACGGAATGAGTTAAAAATAAATAAAAAGCTCATATTGGTGCTGTGCTTGGTTCACACAGATAACACCAATATAAGCTTTTTTCATGAAACCATAATCTAAGTGATGTTCAATAGTTATTGCGCCGAGCTGGATTGATCCGCCTTCGCAATGCCCTCCAGCAGAGCCTCCCGGAACTGCTGCTCCTCTTCATTGACATAGCCTTGAAAGACGATCTCAGATATATCCTTATGATTAAAAAATACATTGGAATCCGCCGTTAAATTTCCATGCGGATAAAAGCAGGCGACATAATCCCAACGTTTTCCGCTCTTGGAGTCGTTCTGCATTCGCCCGTAGATCATGAGATTCTGATCCCAGTCCTTAAATTTGACCACCGACCCGATCGGCAGCAGCTTCTCTTGTACAGCTTCCATGTTCATTTCTCCTTCATGAGCATTGTTCCTACTTTGTATACCGCGGCAGCCACAAGGGGAATGAAGACCCCCAAGGAAATGCAAATTACGGCCTTTTCTCTAACCTGCAGCGCTGGATCAGCCAAATTGGGAATGATGGTGCCCAGTACGCCGACGACAGCGATGCTGATCATAATTACTTTAAACCGGCTATGCACGGCCTGGCCTCTCCCTTCCATCCCTTGCTGTGGATCTTCCTTATTCGACGGTCACGTTGCCACCTACGCCGACAAGGCTGACTCCAGGGCCAAGAGGGATATGAAATTTCAAGCCGCTTTTTCCGACCTCGGCAGAGCCGCCAACGACTCCCAGCGATGCCGAGCCGCCGATATTGAGCTCCTTATCTGTAAACGGCAGCGGAATATTAAATCCGCCTTCATACTTGTTCAGAGTCGCCTCGGCACCAATCTCCAGATTTCCGTTCTTCACCTGGGCCTCGACCTCCGCTTTGGCAAGACTGACGGAGCCCTGAACATAGTCATTCTCATATCCTGCCTCAACCATGGCGCCTTCTGCACTCACCCCGGTCGTTAACCCGGCCGATGCCGAGCCCGTAATTCCTTTGCCATACCAGCCGCCTTCCCGTCGCTCCACCACACTGCCCTCAGCCTCAGCGCCATCCAGAAGCAGCTTGCTTAGCTTTTCGCTGCTCATAGCTGGGGACGCAGCAGAAGGGCCCGCGGATCCCGCCAAAGAAGCCGCTCCCAGCGTTCCTGCAGCAGCACTGACTCCAACGGCTCCTATTCCTGCAGCGGTACTCGTACTCGATAGATCTGTGGATCGAAAACGATGAGAGATCTGTTTCAGCTCGGTTGAAACATTATGTAAGCATGCTACAAACTGATTCATCGTGCTCCTGGCCTGCTGATAATCTCCGAAGAATCGTTCCCTCGTCATGCCTTCCCATTGACTCTCCATCTGATGGATACTGGACTCCAGACGCCGCACGAGCTCTCCGCCCTGCTGGCTTGCCAGTGAGAACCGGGAAGAGATGTCATCCAGCTGCTCCGGAGTGACCAAAATACGATTGGACATTATTAACGCTCCTTTCATGTCATTCCTGAAAAACAATCTGTTTATGTCTGGGCATTACAGTGGATTCCTTGTCTATTACCCTTTTTCATAAACCATTAAATCACAAGTCCTCTACAGCGAAAAGCCCGGAGCTAAGAATAGCCCCAGGCATTCGCAGTACTCTGAATTAGATGAAAAAGAGAGGAACGAGGAAGAGAAAGGCCAAGCTAGCCCATGCTAAACCCGCATAAGGATTATAATATGGATAATATCCGTATGCGGAGGCTTTTACCGGCTTGTTGGATTTTCCGGATTTACCGGGCTTATGAGATAGAATATGCGCCTGTCCCGGCGGCTCTAATACAATTCCGTTGTGATCAACGCTCTTCAGCGTTCCCATCCATTCTGTTCCATCATGAAGCACGGCACAGACCTGCTGGCCAATATATGGACGACAGCCGTCCGGTGACAATGGATTAATACATTGCATGCTTGTTGCACCTCCCCCTGCTGGATTGATTCCAGTGTATTCGCAAGGGGCTGTCCTCGTTATCCGCTGCTGTCCTCTAGGATCTCAAAGAATACTCACTCCGGATTAGAAATCATGTTGAACTTCACAATCTTCATCATCTGAGAATTCGCTCCTGCAAGGAACCCGGGTGATACACTTGGACTGCTTTACCCAGTGTCCGATATTTTGATACAGGGCTTCGTACGATTGCTCCAGCTGTTCTTCCGATAGATCAGCAGGGTCCTGCGCTCCAAAATACTCTAATTCCATGACGATGCTCCTTTCTTCCTTCTTCCTATTTCAAACCTTGCCTTCCTCCAGTCTGCGCTGGAAGGAGCATAATTTTATGGATCTCAATCCATAATAAATAGCATGATTTCCACTTATAAAGGCGGTGCTTTGCTTCCATGTCCATCCCGTTACTCCTCTGCATCCAGCTCGGTGTGCTTGCTGGTACTCTTAGCTTAGCTGCTGAGGAGCATATCATGCATACATCCACTATGGTAAATGCTACTGCGCCTTTTACTGTTATAGAGCTCTTCGATTCGGCATCAGCCCCTCAAGCTGCCTCTCCTGCCCAGCCATCTCAGAAGGAAGGGCTGTTCAAACAGCTTGCCACCTACCTGAACATGAAGCCGTATGAGCTTCGCGAGGCGTTACAGACCTCCACCCTTGCTGAAATTGCACAGTCTAAGGGCATTCCGCGAGAAGCCTTAAAGCTGAAATTGATTGCCCTTATGGAAGAACGGTCACTACACGTCCCTGTTCCTTTAGGCGGGGGAGCAGATTTTGAGCAGGCAGCCGAGCTGTTTATGGATCGCCAAGGCGGCTGGCCTTCTCCGCGCTCTAAGCAGCATAAAAAAGCACCGGGCTATTCCAGCCGCCCGGCACTTCAAATTTAAGGTATATATTGCTGAATGATTTGAGTCACCTCACCGTTCTCAACAGTGAGATGGTATGGAAACCAACTCATATCAATCAGCTTGTCGTTTTGGAAAATGGAATGGAATTTGGTAACACTCACTTCCTGATTCCAGATAATCTGGGCATCCTCCCAAGACCCGGTATGATCATACAGCTGCAAGAATACTTGTGCAGAGTCGCTGACAGGAAGAGTAATCTGTTCCTCTTGATCATTCACAATGTAATACCCGTCTGGCGCTTCAGTCAGATCTGCATCACCTTCCCGTTGACGGAAGATCTCGTTTGCTTCTTCTCCCTCATACCATTCAATTCGATCTACCACGGCGTATAGCTGTCCGTTCATCATGGTGAATGACTGCATAAATACAGCACGTTGATGCTCTGAATGCTCTACCGGTGTATATTGCGAGCTGCCAGACGCAGCTCCGACTGTCGTTGTCATCATCAGAATTAACCCGCACAGCAGGAACCATTTTACCGCTCTTGATTTCATTCAAGCCCTCTCCCTACCTTTAGAATTGGAGGCAAGTGACATATACGCTTCATTACCCGAAGGCCATCGGCCTCAAACAGAATAATCAACAACACTAAGTATATGTCGATTGGAGGTGAAATGAATTTCAAAAGCTTCTGAATTTAATGACAATAATGCCACACCTTTAGCTCCAGCTTGAGATTAAGACTAGAAGGCTTCGGTCAGCACAGGAACGATCTGCGACTTCCGGGAAACGACCCCTTTGAGGAGAGCGGTATTGTTCTCCAGCTGTACTTGATACGCTCTTTCTACAGCTGCAGCTTCCTTGCCTAGTGCCAGTGCAACGGAATCATTGTTCAAAATATCTGTCACTACAAATACGAACAAATCCAGTCCCTTATACGCAATAATGGCAGAAATGGCTTCTTCCAGCTCCGCTTGACGGGAGAGCACATCATTCGTGTCCACGGCATTTACCTGGGCGATTTCCACCTTGGCGTTACCCATACTGAATTCCTTCGCATCCAGAGAGATCAGCTGAGGAATTGTCTTGTCGCTCAGATCCGCACCTGCCTTAAGCATTTCGAGACCATAGCTCTGTGCATCAACGCCTGCAATCTCCGCCAGTTCCTTGGCTGCAGCAATATCTTCTTCGGTGCAGGTTGGAGATTTAAATAGCAATGAATCGGAAATAATCGCCGACAGCATCAGTCCGGCAATTTCCTTGCGAATCGCCACACCGTTCTCCTTGTACAGCTTGTTCAGGATCGTTGCAGTGCAGCCGACCGGCTCAGCACGGTAGTACAGCGGGTGACTTGTCTCAAAGTTCGCAATACGGTGATGGTCAATAACCTCAAGTACGCGAACCTGATCGATGTCAGCCGCGCTTTGCTGGCGTTCATTGTGATCGACCAGAATGACGTCCTTCGCTTCACCGGCAACCGTCTCAATCAGACGCGGTGCATCGACATGGAACGTGTTCAGTGCATAGCTGGTTTCTCCGTTAACCTCACCTAGACGTACAGCCTCAGCCCCAATACCCAGCTCCTTCTTCAGCTCTGCATAGGCGATCGCGGAGCAAATGGTATCCGTGTCCGGGTTCTTGTGACCAAATACGAGAATATTACTCATGTTCTAAGCCCTCCAATTAAAGTTCATATAGTGTTGTGTATGTGCCACCGAAATGGCGAAGCTTGTTCATTCTCTAACGATTATAACTGTAAATTCACCTTATTCCAATGACTTTACCATGATTTTCATTTGAAACTTTAAACGATAACGATTTCTGGCTCGGGCAAAAAGCCGAATTTCCGCTCTATACCTTCTGAAATAACATCCATCAAGTATAAAATATCGGCGGCACTGGCGTGATTCTGATTCAAAATCATATTGCCATGATACGGTGATATTACAGCCCCTCCGCGGCTCAAGCCTTTCAGCTGCAACTGTTCTACGAGAGAGCCGACAGCAACGCCATAATCATAATTATTCTTAAACACCGATCCGCAGGAAGGAGCATCGAAATGATGCCGGCTGGTGCGGTATTTAATGATGTCCAGCATCGCTGGCGGCGTTGGAATTCCGATCCCGGCCAGGGCATGAACTTCCCCCAATATGTAAGAGAACCATTGAGGCAATGAGGAGGAATGGCAGCCTCTTGTCTTCCACGAATGTACCAATTGCGAGGCATAAAGCAGCTGCTCCTCTGCTGCAATATCTACATTGAGCTTGGCACCGACAATGATCCACGGCTTCTGCTGAAAAATAGACTGCTTATAGCCAAACCCGCACGCCGACGCATGAATAGACTGAACCGATAATCCTTCAGTGCTGGTATCCACGTAATAAACCGTGTCCAGCAGTTCACTTATTTGAAGCTGATTGTACTTCGCATTCATATAGATTCCTGCTCCCAGACAGCCCGGAAGAAGAAAGCTGAGCTCCATACGGGAATCCCCACCCCGCAGCCCGATCAGAGAGAGCAGAGACATCGGAGTGCCGGCTGATACATACCATTTACCGTCCTGCTCCCGGATTTCGCAATGGCGCTTCAGAGAAATAAATAACAGGTCCGGATCAGGAGCATCCGGAAATAATAGATTGGATCCCATGCCAAAGGAGTACCAGGGCAGTCCACTGGCAAAAGCGGCCTTGTACAGGGTAATGAGCTCTTCTGTCGTTTCCGGCTCTGCCAGAAAACCGGCCTCCCCTCCGATGGCATAGGTAGAATAGGGTGCAAGAGGAGTTTGCCGTCTGCACAGCTGCTCAATAACGGATGATTGCAGGTTCATAGGTGAGAGTCACATCCTTTGGTAGGCTTTCCTTCAATATTATGATAGAACGCAGACGCGGGTGTCAATTTGAAGACATCCATGACTATCCATGACCATTTATGACCAAAATGAAAAAGCCCCCGCCATGCTGCACCGAGCAAGGCAGGGAACCTTTAAATTACTAAGCAAAGCCATACTCTTTATTCCAGAAAATCCTTCAATCGCTTGCTTCGGCTAGGATGACGAAGCTTGCGGAGCGCTTTAGCTTCAATCTGGCGAATACGCTCCCGGGTCACACCGAACACCTGGCCAACCTCCTCCAGGGTTCGAGTTCTGCCGTCCTCCAGTCCAAAGCGCAGACGGAGCACGTTCTCCTCCCGCTCTGTCAACGTATCCAGCACTTCCTCCAGCTGCTCCTTGAGCAGCTCGAAAGCTGCAGCATCCGACGGAGCAAGAGCATCCTGATCCTCAATAAAATCCCCCAGATTCGAATCGCTCTCTTCTCCGACCGGCGTTTCCAGAGAAACGGGCTCCTGCGCCACCTTCAGAATTTCACGCACCTTCTCCGGACTGATGTCCATTTCCTTGCCAATCTCCTCCGGTGTCGGCTCGCGGCCTAAATCCTGCAGCAGCTGTCTCGAGATCCGAACCAGCTTATTAATGGTTTCCACCATATGAACCGGAATCCTTATTGTGCGGGCTTGATCCGCAATGGAACGCGTAATGGCCTGGCGGATCCACCAGGTGGCATACGTACTAAACTTGAAGCCTTTAGAGTAATCAAATTTCTCAACAGCCTTGATTAGCCCCATATTCCCCTCCTGAATCAGATCCAGGAATTGCATACCTCTGCCTGCATAACGGCGTGCGATACTGACTACGAGACGGAGGTTCGCTTCGGCCAAACGACGCTTGGCTTCCTCGTCCCCCTCGTTAATTCTCTTAGCCAGCTCGACTTCCTCTTCTGCAGACAGAAGAGGAACCCTGCCAATTTCCTTAAGATACATACGAACCGGATCGCTAATCTTGATGCCAGGCGGAAGCGAAAGATCATCGTGCACCGAAAAATCCTCACTTGGAGAACTGGCCGCCTTGTCCGGCTCCACGGTCTCACGATCCAGTGCAAAATCCGCACTGCTACGGTTTTCCATTCTATGCCCCCCTGTTGACATTTCTGATAGAATATGCTAATCTAGATATGTGTGACTACATAACTTTACTAATTAGTTATCCTTCATTCTATCATATTTTGAGTGAGTTATCAACTTTTGATCTGATTGAAACCGGCCTATGCATAGGCCGGTTTTTTTACGTTCTTATTGCTTTATTCATCTTCACCGAAATAACGCTTGATGACTTCTGATAGCATGGAGGTTTTTAAAGGCTTTGTAAGATAGTCATCCATACCTGCTGTCAGGCAATGCTCTCGGTCACCCATCAGCGCGTTAGCTGTTACAGCCACAATGATAGGTATTCGATCGGCGGGCAGCTGCAGCCGCATTTGCCGGACCGCCTCCACGCCGTCCATTTCGGGCATTTGGATATCCATGAATATGAGATCATAATGGCTACTCTGTGCCTTGCTTAATGCTTCTTTTCCGTTTTCTGCGATCGTTACCATATGCCCGAGTCTTTCCAGCATCTTGGTAATGACCAGCTGATTGGTCACATTATCCTCAGCTACCAAAATGTTCAGCATACGCGGCCCGCTCTCTGTCACTTGCTCCCTTTCTCTGCCTAAGCTCGATGCATCTCGTGGAAATAGAGAAGCCGGATTAACCGGATTTGGGTGCTCCGACTGCTGAAAATGAAACAGATCTGAAGAACTATTAAAGGACTCACCATGACGGGAGTGCTCCACATAAGAGAGTGGTTCAATATATAGGTTTGACATGGCCAACACCTCCGTTCGGTCCGATCTGGAAAGATTAGTATTATGGCTTCACTGCATTCCAGATCCGCTTGGTTTCTTGATTTAATGTAGATAGATCTTGTAATTCCTCATCCATGGCTCCAAGATTTGCGGCATGCTTCAGCTGAAGCACGGCTTTGACGCGCTCATCCAGAACTTCCTCTGAAATCTCGCCTTGCTGCACAGCTTCCAGCAGGGATTTCAGAACAGCCTCCTCCAGCTTATAATCATGACCCACAAGCACGATATTACAACCAGCGAGGATTGATTGAACAGCGGCATCACCAATATCATAGCCAGCTTCAGATATAGCCCCCATGGTCAAGTCGTCCGTGATAATCACGCCGTCATACTTCATGTCCTCTCGAAGCAGATTCTGAATGACACGTTTGGAAAGAGAAGCAGGAGTATCCGGATCAATACTTGTCATTAATAAATGGGCTACCATGACGACCTCAGAACCCTGCTCAATCGCTTCTTGAAACGGGACCAGCTCTTTAGATTTCAAGCGTTCCCAAGGATGAGAGATCACCGGAAGTCCGGAATGAGAATCGACACCCGTGTCTCCATGTCCAGGAAAATGCTTGACGACAGGAACGACGCCCTCTTCCCGAATCGCTTTCATTTGTGCCAGCCCAAGCTGCGACACCCGCTCGCTTTCACTGCCGAAAGAGCGGTCTCCAATGACCGGATTATCGGGATTACTGTTTATATCCAGCACGGGAGTATAGACCAGATTCATCCCCAGCGCCTTCATCAGCCTCGCAATATGAGTACCGGCATCCGCAGCCAGCTTTGGATCCTCCGTTTGTCCCAGCTTTCCGCTGGAAGGCAGCCTGTCCAGCTCTGGAGGCAGCCGGGACACTCTTCCGCCTTCTTCATCCAGGCTGAGCCATAAAGGAACAGGATGATCACCGTTTAGCTGCTTTAGCCTGCCGGTCAGCTCCAGCGTCTGGTCAACGGATTCAATATTATCCCCGAAAAAAATAAATCCACCCACATGATACTGCTCCATCAGCCTTTGCGCCGTTGCATCAGGAACTGTACCCTCCAGCCCGATTACAACGAGCTGGCCTACCTTTTCTTCCAGGGTGAGCTCTTGCATCCACTGCTCTACATGGCTTAGACCCTGCTTCACCGCTGGAGGAGCGTTCGCAGTGTCTGATCCCGGCTCATCGGTGAGACCGCTCTTCGGAGGAGAAACTGGCGGGGCTCCACCGGACGTTCCGGCTTCATCGCCTGCAGCGTTATGATCAGGTGGCGAGACGTCCCCGGCTTGCTTCGAGGGCGAAGAAGCCGGCTGTACCTCGGTGGAGGAATCGCAGCCAGCGACCCCCAGCAGCAACACCAACATAAACAAACAGATATGTAAGGTACGCTTCATGACTTCTTACCTTTCAAATATAATTAGAGGATCAGGACTAGATCAGACCAAGCTCTCTCGCCTGCTCTTCCGTGAGAATAAATTGCTCGTTCTCCCACACGTCATCCTCTTTGTCCTGCAGACCAAACATGAGGATCAGCTTGTCCCAAATATGTCGATCCAGCGCTTCTTTTTGCGTGATGATGATCTTCATAATATCGACCTCCTGTTCAGCTTGATCCGGCAGCTTCTTTACATAAGATACGTCTCTCATGGAAGCTTGATGTAAACCTTAAGGCTCTACACGTTAATATTATTACAACCAAAGCGGAGACTTAGAAACTTATGTTACAAAATTGAGTTATTTCAAATGATCGCGCTGTATAGGGAAACCGCCCGAGCAATAGCCCCAGGCGGTTAGGATGTGTGTGATTAAGATTTCAAAATCCAGGACAGCGCAATGGTCCCTTCTCCTGCATAAATTCCCGCTACAGGAATAAAGGTCATAATCTCGCTGGGGACCTCGGGGTAGAGCTCACTCAGCTCCCGCTGTACGGACAGCGCCTCCTCCAGATTACCGGCATGCATAATACATATCTTGCTTGTTGAAGCAATATCATTGGATAGGTAATCCAGCATACGCTGCCGTGCTTTTTTGTACGTACGGATCTTCTCGTCAACAATGACTTTTCCGTCATCAAACCGCAAGAGCAGATGAATCTTTAGCAGCTGGCTGAATACGAGCTTTGTGCCTGACATTCTCCCGCCCGCATGCAGTCGCTGGAGGCTAAACGGGATGAGATAAAATTTCGTCATCTCTCTCATTTTGCGGATGCGCTCTGCGATCTCCTCAGCCGAGCATCCGTCCTGATGCCACTGGACCCCGGATTGGATCATTTCCCGGACTGGAAACGCGCCGAATTTGGAATCAATGGCAATCACGTCTGCCTCAGCAATTTCTGCCGCTTGGATCGAGGTATTCAAGGTTCCGCTCAGACCGGCGGAGCAATGCACAGCTATAATATCATCGTAGCGCTCCTTCAGGGATTCATACAGCTCAATAAATTCGCCGATTGGCGGCTGCGAGCTGCCTACCTTTGGCTCGTTCAGCATTTTCTCATAAAATTGCTCTGCTGAAATATCGACCTGCTCCCGAAATTCCTGATTGCCCAAAATCAGGCGGAGAGGCACCATATAAATATGGTTTTGTTCCATAAAGCTGGGATCTAAGGTACTGGTGCTGTCGGTTACCCAGGCTAATGATCTCATAGGCATGATACAACTCGCTTTCATCTGTTAGATACTGTCTTCTATTAGAATAAATAATATATGATGCTAAGCCAGCGCGCAAATGGGAACGATTTCATAAATATGGTTGTTTAATCATGTGAAGAGCGGGTAATTTCTTGTACAGCAGTTGAATCACAGCATATACAAAATTGAAATGAAATGAAGGAGGAATTACGATATGAGAAAAACAGCATTGTGGACCGCCGTTGGTGCAGGAGCAGCATACTTGCTGCGTAACAAGGACAGCCGTCAGAAGCTCATGAACCAGTTTCAGGATCTGAAGGGTAAGTATTTCTCTAATGCCGAATCAAGCCAATCATCCGTGAGCCAAGGCAGCTCCGTGATGAACACATCGAGCGCATCCGGAAATTCTCTCCAGCGTTCAACAACTTCTTAAATCAGATTGCCGCAATTGCATAGATTTACGCAAGGCTTCACCGATGACTCTCCTCGGTGAAGCCTTTTTATATGAACTGGCCTGCGTGCGGAAAAGATATAATTTTTAGTTCATACTTTCTTGAACTCCAAGAACCTGATAGAATAATAAAGCTGTCGAATCAGGTAGGAGGTTGCATCTTGCGCATTTTTCAGAGGCCGGCATCACGTTTTATGAATCTTCCCATTAATATTCGCTTGTTCTTTCTCGCCAATGTTCTTTATCAGATTGGAACCGGAATGTTTGGAGTGTTGTATAATCTGTACATCCGGGATATTGGATATTCCGATGCGATGAACGGCACGGTTGTCAGTGTCCAATCCTTGGCGACTGCACTTATGTTTATTCCGATTGGTTTTCTGGGTGACCGCGGCAGCCGGAAACAGCTGCTTGTGATTGGAGCTATGCTCAGCGGAATCAGCCTGATCGTCCGCGCCTGGACAGAGCAATCTACCGGGCTGCTTGGATTAGCGGTAGTAACCGGCATCTTTTCCTCTGTGTTTCAGGTGCTCGCCATTCCGTTTCTGGCTGAGAACACAAAGAAGTCCGAACGAATGAGAATTTTCAGCTACCATGCTTCTCTCATGCTGGGAGCTCAAGTGCTCGGGGGAATGGGCGGCGGGTTTCTGGCTGATTTGCTTCAATTCACCGGCATTAGCCGCGTGACGAGCCTCAGCATCGTGCTTATGATCGGCGGCGTCAGCGCCCTGGCCGCGTTCCTTCCATTGCTGTTTACGCAGGAAGTCTCGGCTGTGGCTGAGAAAGAACCGCAGGAAGCTCCTGCGCCCGTACAAACTGAAGCACAAAGGCGTCAAAGCGATCGTCAGGATCTCAAGGTTATTGGCCAATTTACGATTGCCCAGCTCCTCATTGGCCTCGGCTCTGGGCTGGTGGTTCCTTATCTCAATCTGTATTTTACCAACCGTTTCGAGGTTTCGTTGTCCGCCGTTGGCATCCTGATCTCACTGGGACAGATCATGACCATTTTCTCGATGCTCATTGGACCGTGGCTCGTCCGAAGACTAGGAGCTGTGACTTCCGTACTGTGCTTTCAGCTGCTGTCGCTTCCATTTTTGCTGATCACAGGCTTCACCAATATATTCGCCGTAGCCGCCATCGGGTTTCTATTCCGTCAGGCTCTTATGAACGCAGCCAATCCGATTCAGGCATCTATTCTCGTGGAACGTGTACCGGATCACCGGCGGGGCATTGCAAATTCCTTCACCCAAACCGCCTTCATGATGGGCTGGGCAACGATGGGACCCGTACAGGCGGCGCTCGTGACCCACTACGGAAGCTATTGGGGATATGCTATTACATTCTGCATCACCGGCGTATTATATATTGCTGCATCGTTCATGTACTATTTCATGTTCAGAGAGAAGAAAGCTCAAGCACTTTAGCATAACGCCAGGTACACAAAAAGGCCGAAGAGCAGCTCCGACCGGAGCCGTCCTCGACCTTTTTGCGTTGTTTTGAAACGAATTTCTTCAGCACCCTGTTCACTCAGCCGATCATGCTCTTCTGCTTCCCCAGAACGATGGCCTCCACCTTCTTGCTCACCCATAACAGGAACAGCACCGCAGCCAGCACCACCAGAACCCACAGCGGCTGCTGGATAAAGCTCTCCACATTGGCGCCGATCAAGGAAACGAGCAGCACCATCAAGCCCTTCCCGGGGATCAATGCTGTCAGATAGGAGCCCATTTTCATCCCCCCCAGGCCGGCAGCGATGTTAATTGCCACAAAAGGCCCTATCGGTAAAATGCTGAGAAGAAATACGTAGCTGAAGCCGTTTCGCTGGATCCAGGCCTGACCCTTGAGTACCTTGGGCTTGGCTGCCCATTTCCGGATCAGCGGGATGCTGCCGGCTTTCTGCACGAGATAAAAGGTAAGCACACAGCCGCTGACAATCCCGATCCAGGAGTACAGGAATCCGGCCCAGAGCCCATAGACCGCCGCATTCAAGCCTACAATCAGAGCCGTGGGCAAGGGCGGTACAAAGGACTTCATAAAGGTTAGCAGAACACCCGGAAGTGGTCCAAGCTCCCGAAAGGTATCTAAAAATAAGGCAAGGGATTCTTCACTCAGCAGTGACATGATTCCGTCTGCCGCAGCCATCTCATTCAAAGCAGGTTCACCTTCTTACCAATCTTCAATAAGAATAGTGTAACGGATTTTAGAGATGTTTTCACAACATTTTTTTATGGAAGCCAGCCGTGATTCAATCAGGAGCAGGCATCATCATTGCAGCTGCCGCCTGGAGCCGCGTTGGCATCCTCAACAAACACCAGTGGAGACGCTTCAGCCGCCGCCTTCTGCAGTGCCTGAGTGAACACCTCGACCGGCTGTGCGCCGGATACAGCGAACTTATGGTCCAGTACGAAGAACGGAACTCCGCGGACGCCGATTTCACGAGCCGCCTGCTCATCTGCGAGCACTTCGGAGGAGAACTCCTCACTTTCCAGCACAGAGACTGCTTGATCCCGATTCAAGCCGGCCTGTACGGCAAGGTCTGCAAGCTGCTCTGCATCGTTCAGATCCTTCAAATCGGTGAAGTATGCCTTGAACAGCACCTCTGTCATCTCGTCCAGCTTGCCTTCCTTGTCCGCATATTGCGCCAGACGGTGCGCATTAAACGTATTCGCAGGAATAACGCGGTCCAGATGGTAAGTCAAGCCTGCACGTGCCGCTTGCTCCGTCACACTCCGATTCGCGTCCTCCGCCTGCTGCAGGGTCATGCCATATTTCGCTGCCAGCAGCTCGGTCATGGACACGCCAGGCTCAAAGGACGCACCCGGGCTCAGCTCAAAGCTGCGGAATACAACCTCCACCTGTTCTCTGCCAGGAAAATTCTCTAGTGCCTTCTCCAGATGACGCTTGCCAATATAACAAAAAGGACATACCACGTCCGACCATACTTCAATTTTCATATTGCACCCCTCCATAACTGTTTCTGCATTTATAACTTACTAATTGTAACATGCTTTATATATGATAACAAACATATGAGCATGAAAAAGGACGGCTCTAAAGAGCCGCCCGCCTATTTATATTTATGCCAATCCATCTTGCTGTTATTGAGCAAATGCTCAAAATCATTGTCCAGGCGCTTCTGCTCCGCCTTCTTTGCCGCTTCGCGCTCCAGACGCTCCTGCTCCCGCTGCTGCGCTTCCGACGCCTTGAGCTCGGCGGAGGTCTTCTTTAATTGCTCCAGCAGTTCCGGATTCAGTAAATCCTTCAAGGTTGCGGGCTTATCTTCATTTCTATTCGGGGCGGCTTCTGTCCGCCTTCTGTTATGCTTTGCAGCCATGTCAATCCTCTCCATTTCTTAAGAACCGTTGTCCTTAGCCAAAAAAGAAGCTGATGTACACCATTACCAGCAGGCCCGCGATAAAAGAGTACGTCGAGGGCCGCTCATAGCCGTGTCCGTGACTCTCTGGAATCAGCTCTTTATACACAATAAACATCATGGCTCCGGCAGCAAAGGCCAGACCATACCCGATCATCCAGTCGATATAGCTCGCAGCAAAGTAGCCGGCAACCGCAGAGATCAGCTCCATAATCCCGGTCATAAATACGATCAGAAGCGCCCGCATACGGCTCACCTGACTGTTAATCAGGAACACGGCGAGAATCAGGCCCTCCGGCATATTCTGAGCCCCAATGGAAATGGCTACCATTAACCCCAGGCCTTCATTCTCACTGGCATAGCTGAAGCCTGTGCTCAGCCCTTCCGGAATGTTATGAATAAATAATGCAATGATGACCAGTAACGATGAGGGATCAAATTCTGCCCAGCGCTTTGAACTGGCAGTCTCCGGATTCGGTATTTTCTCACTGATCAGATCCAGCACAAAAATACCTGCCAGCAGGCCCAGGGTCAGGGAGATCATCCCGCCTTCATCCAATGCCTGAGGCATCAGGCCAAACGTGGACGCCGAAACCATAATTCCCGCTGTAAAGGCGACCAGCACATCCTTCCATTTCTCCGAAAGTGTCCGGACAAACAGAAGCGGAATGGCTCCTAGAACCGTAGCCATCGCCGAGATAAAGCTTCCAATTAATGCTGAAACCATGATGGTTATCCCCTTATCATCAGGAAATGAGTATAGCAAAATGGAGAGCTTCCGCTCTCCATTTCCACTTTAAAGGGCGATCGATGGGACTTGAACCCACGAATGCCGGAGCCACAGACCGGTGCGTTAACCCCTTCGCCACGACCGCCATAACAGATGTAATGAACCTGAGACATTAATGTATCATGATTACTATCTGCTTGGCAAGTTGTAATATTTTCCTGCTAATAAACAGTTGTTACATTAGAACTTGAAATCATAGCTCTGATATTTCCGCGCATTTCGGACGGCGCTCCATAGCTCTTTATTTTCAGCACCGGAGTACCAATAAGCGATTCCCGCGAGTCCTCGATCTGCTGCAAGAAGATGCTTGAGCGTAAGAGATCTTTCTTCTTCCGTCCATATGCTGTAGGCGGTACCCTTCTGGGTGTAGTCAGCGATATACTGCCCGGCAAGGGCGTCCCAGCGCAGACGTGCAGAAGGGAGCGCCGACAGCTGCTGCTGCTCGGTTAACGTAATATCCCGTGATAAAGCCGGGTCACTTCTATTCCAGGCCCTTGTATATAGCGGCAGCGCAAGAATAATCTTAGAAGCTGGCATCTGCGTTAATAACTGATCTACCGCAGAGGTAACCCAGGGAAGAGAGGCAACGGATCCCGCCTTCTGAGAACCGCTCCAGTGCTCTTCATAAGCCATAAGGACGGTATAATCGGCGGCATAGCCAATAGCCTCCATATCAAAGGCTGCTGTCCAGTCCGTGCCGAGATCGGGAGAGACATCCACCGACAAGACGGCTCCTATTGGATGCAGCGCAGCCGACAGCTCCGACACGAACAGGGTCATCAGCTCCCGATCCTGCGGAGATACATTCTCAAAATCCAGATTAATGCCGGCGAGCTGGTACCGCGACACATATCCGGCAACAGATTGAATGACACTTTTGCGCTGAGCAGCATCTTGAAGCATTCGGTGGGTGGACTCTTTGTTAAACCGATTCCCCAGCATTGCCCACACGGCCACACGGTTTTGGCGGCTCCACTGCAGAATCTGATCATTCGTATGATTGGAAACCGATCCGTCCTCATTGAGAAAGTACCATCTCGGGGACACCGTATTCAGCCCTGCCCGCTCTGCGTAGGCCATATATTGTGCAGCCGTACCCTGATAAAACCAGCCCATGGAGATGCCGGAAGCTGCAGTCTGACCATATGAATCCAGTGCTCTCTTCACGCTCCCGGATTGAAGGATATTGCTCAGCAGCATGACAGCCTCTTGCCGTGTGATTGCAGCCCCTGGCCGGAAATAGCCTTGACTGCCCTGCATCCAGCCCAAGGACGTAACGGTGTTCACCTCTTCCCGGGCCCAGCCGGAGATGTCGTCCATATCCTTATAGCGGCGAGTCAGATTGCCTTGCCCGGCTGCCGGATCTGAGGGCTGCTTCATCGCTCTTGCCGCAAGTGCGGCAGCCTCTTCCCGTGTAATCCAGCTGGTAGGATCAAATCTCCGCTCTTCCTTGCCCTTCACCATGGACAGGTTAACAGCAGCATGAATCCATCCATATGACCAGGACTGAGGGGTTACATCATCAAAGGCACGGATGCTGCTGTAGACCGGCTCCAATGCTAACAGCCGGACCAGCATGGCCGTAAACTCAGCCCTTGTAACCGGCTTTTTCGGAAAAAAATGGCCGTGGCCATCCCCCGACACTATGCCCCTTGCAGCCAGGCTGTGTATATCAGCTTGGGCATAGCTCCCTTCCAGATCTGTAAATTTTACAGATGCAGCAGCTTCGTGGACCACACTCGTAAATAGAAGCATCCCTGCCAGCAGAAGCATCATGATCTTTTTCAAATAGAAACGCCTCTCTTCTATGTTCATCACTCTGATCCTACTACCATATCAAAGAAATGAAAGAGGACGCACTGTGTAGTTATTGGTAATTGCAAATAGCCCCGAGCTTGTGCTCAGGGCTTGTGATAATAGGAGACCGGTTTTTTCATAACGGTGTCAATACACTTCTTGACCGAATGATAGCCAATGGCAAAGCGTCCCTCAGTAGGCTCCCATATCGTATATTCCTTCAGGGAAGCTACAACCAGGTGACTGCTCTTCACCGTCGTTTCTTTCAAAATGTGACGCCTGCCCTTTTCCTTTAAAGCTTTTCTTAGATTGTAAGGCTCCACATAGAACCTCAGATCCTGAATCACGCCCTGCTCATACAGGCCTTGAGCCGCCAAGCCCATATTGGCGTGATCCCGGTGATTTCCACCGGCATACGTGAAGGTCTTTACTCTGGCCTGCGGATAACGATCCAGAAACTCCATGATGACCTGCTTGCAGCCTTCCACGGTGGTAGTCCCGTCCTGCATCAGATAGGAGGAATAGTGAATCCACTCCAGCGGAAGACCCAGCGCTTTGCAGGAGCGCTCAAATTCGACATTTCGGCAGACGGAAAAGGCAGCTTCATCGAGTATCGCATAGCCTTCGTTATGGGGGTCAAGCTTTTTCTTGAGCAGCGAGCTCTTCTCTTCCCCGTTCAGCTGCCTTCTAACGCCGGAGGACGCTCCATCTGTATATAAAATGACGTGACATTCATCATGCTGATCCAGATGATTGCGGATGCCCGCACCAAACGTCAGGGCTTCATCATCCTGATGGGGGACAAAAAATAAATTTACGGCCATATGCTTCTCCTTCCTCTCATGCCAAGACTTCAGCTTGAAGATTCCAGCTGCTGCAAAATTGAAGTCGTTATTCGCTGTCGTTCTCCCGGACTCACTATATAATAGTAGATATTGTTTATGATGGCTCCATCCCCCTGGATTTCGTCCCTCTCAATGGTGTCGAGATCAGGCCTGTATTCAGTAAACAACCACTTTATATCCTCCAGGGTTACATTCGTTTTGGTGCTGACCTTCACTTCTTCCAAAATGTCTGTCACTTTAGTCACGCTCGACAGCCGCTTGGCCTGATCCATAATGGCGGCGAGAACCTGTTGCTGTCTGGCATTCCGACCGAGATCACCGCGGGGATCACCGTAACGCATTCTTGAGAATAGCAGCGCCTCCTCACCGTTTAAAGACAGCGTGCCTGCCGGATAATCCACACCATCTATGGAGAAGGCAAAGGGATTGTCCACCACAATGCCGCCCAGAAGATCAATGATTTGTGCAAAGCCCTCCATATTCACTTTCACATAGTAATCCATAGGAACATCCAGAAACTGCTCAATGCTTCGGATTGACATAGAGACACCGCCAAAGGCGTAGGCATGATTGATTTTATCCACGGTGCCACGGCCCACGATCTCGGTACGAGTATCCCTGGGAATATGAATCATCTTCACGGAGTGCTTATCCGGATTCACGGCCAGCACCACGATCACATCTGATCGTCCCACATCATTCTCCCGCTCATCCACGCCGAGAATGGCCAGCGTAAAGGGGTCTCTCTTGCTGAGCTCTGGCGGGCCCTGCCGGACAGATCCGGCGGCTTCAGCAGCAGGCTGCACCTCTGCAGCAGTCCTGTTGTTCTGCGCAGCAGGCATGGAAGGCTGGGATGGCGGCACTGTCGTCACCGATTCCATTACAGAGGGACTGGAGGTTACCGGCGTTTCCAAATCCAGCGGCTCATAGATCGCACTCATGGTGCCCTTTACAGCTTGATATAAATAGAGGCTGTATACACAGCCTCCTATCAATATAATTGCACTGATTATGAGAATCAGCTTCTTCCAGCGCTTCATGAGGGAATCTTCCTGGCAGAGCAGTGCGCTTCAACTTCCTCCCAGGTGCTATACATCTCGATAATATCATCCTCCTGCAGCACGGAGCCCTTCTGGACCTCGATAAACTCCACATCACTATCCGCCTTAATTCCATAATAGACGTGAGAAGGGATCGTAAAGACATCGCCGCTCTTGATGTCAAACACCTCATCATTGAAGACCAGCACACCTTCTCCGCTAACAATGTTCAGTGTGGTGCTCCGCTGGCAGTGCTTCTGATAGCTCAGGCACTTCCCTTCCCAGAGACAAATGCGCCGGGTGAGGACCTCCTCCTCCTGCTCATATTTCGTATAATCCAGCACCCGGTACCAGCCCCAGCTTCGCTCTTCATACATCGGCTGCTGATCCGGCGCTACCATATCCTTGACGCGCGGGCTTGCGCTTTTGTCAGACACTAGAATGCCGTCCGGGCTTACCGCAACCACAGCATTGGAGAGGCCAATAACAGTCACCGGAATATCCAGCTCATTGATTAGATGCGTGTTGTCGCAGTCCTCACTGATTCTTCCTTCTCCGATCTGCTGGACGCCCATATTTTCCGTCAGCGTGTTCCAGGTGCCAAGATCCTTCCAGCAGCCTTCATAAGGCAGCACAGCAATATGCTTCTCTTTCTCCACCACCTCATAATCGAAGCTGATCTTCGGCAGCTGGCTGTATTTCTTATTCAGCTCCTCATATTGAACCGGAATCTTGGATTGAAACAGCTTGTCAATCATATAGCCGAGCTTGAAAGCAAACACGCCGCAATTCCAGAGCGCCTGCTCCGCCATCAGCTCCTCCGCTCTCTCCTCTGTCGGCTTCTCTGTAAAGCCTGCTGCGCGCATGACACCATTGGCCGTGGAGGTCTTCTCAGGAATAATATAGCCGTATTTCGAGGACGGATAGGTCGGAGTCACGCCCATGAGGGCAATCCCGGCATCAGTATTCTCCAGCACCTGTTCCAGCTCTTTGATTTTCTCGAAAAAATGGTCCTCCACATAAGGGTCCACCGGCAATATGCATACCGTTTCGTCCAGCGATACCCCTTTCAAGGAATACAGATAAGAGGCTGCCAGGGCAATCGCCGGAAACGTATCTCGGCGTTCCGGCTCAGCGATAATGGGCACCGGACCAAGCTGATTCTGCAAAATTTCCACCTGCTTGCTGCTGGTAGCAATCAGCGTCGATTGATCCAGGCCGGCCGCCTTGATTTGTCCCCAGACTCGCTGGACCATGGACTCCATTTCCAGGTCTTCATTCTCCAGCACCTTCAGGAATTGCTTGGATCTGGCATCGTTCGACAATGGCCACAGCCGTTTACCGGAGCCTCCGGACAGCAATACTAATTTCATTTCCATCCCTCCATCGTGTAAGTATGATCCATCATACGATCTTCAGACTGCTCTGCGCCTCTACCTTGGACTGCTCTGATTCAACAATGGTTTCCAGCAAGTAATTTTTGAGCGGCAGTCCGATTCCGTCCCGCTTCAGCGCGAAGTCAATATTGGCCTTCAAATATCCGAGCTTGCTGCCAACATCATACAGCTTGCCTTCGTAACAGAAGCTATACATCTCCTGCTGCTGCGCCAGCGCCTTCAATGCGTCTGTCAGCTGAATTTCGCCGCCTACACCGGCCTCCTGATGCTCCAGGAGATCCATAATTTCCGGATGGAGAATATATCTGCCGATCATGGCCAGGTTGGAGGGAGGGTTCACCTTTGGTTTTTCGACCAGGTTTGTGATCCGCTGCATTTTACCATTCACAGCTTCCCCTTCAATGACGCCATAGCTGCTCACATCCTTCCAGGGCACACTCTCTACCGCGACGATGCTGGACTCGTGCTGGTCATAGACATCGATCATCTGCTTCAGGCAAGGCACCTCATGGTCGATAATCATATCCCCTAGCAGTACAGCAAAGGGCTCGTAGTTAATAAATTTACGCGCACACCAGATGGCATGTCCCAGACCGAGCGGCTCTTTCTGACGAACACAATGGATTTCTACCAGATTGGAGACGCTGCGGACAATTTCCAGAAGCTCATCCTTGTTCTTCTCCTCCAGATCAGCCTCCAGCTCGATATTTTTGTCAAAATGATCCTCAATCGCCCGCTTACTCCGTCCTGTCACGATAATAATATCCTCAATCCCTGAAGAGATGGCTTCCTCGACGATATACTGAATCGTTGGCTTGTCCACGATCGGCAGCATTTCCTTGGGCATTGCTTTGGTGGCCGGTAAAAAACGGGTTCCTAGTCCTGCAGCGGGAATGATTGCTTTCGTTACCTTTGTCATTGAAAAGCCCTCCTCTGGGGTTATGGAATACTCTTGCGATGAATGATTTGCCGCGCACTGGCGATCAGGCCGGGATTAAATAGGAGAATGGAGGCACCGTAGAAGAGCACTCCACAAGCCACCTGGATGATGAAATGAACCTCACTTGCAAAAAGCCAATCTGCTAGTCGGTTGAGCAGCAGTACCCCGGCCACCATAACGGCTCCAAAGCTTAATCCGGGCAGCATGCTTTTGACATAGTCGGCTCCGCACGGTCCCAGCATTCGCTTGACAGCGAACAGGTACTGCACCACGACCAGGGCGGTTTGAACGAGTAAATAAGCGACAGCCACGCCAATTACACCGCCCAGATACGCTCCGATGAACAGGCCCGGTGCCTGAATGACCATGCTGATCAGGGTGAACTGAAAATAGACATCGGTGCGGCCCTTAGACTGAAGGAGCGGCTGCACCGGCAGCGTCAATGTGCGTACCAGGAGTGTCGCCGACAGAATCTGAATAATAAGGACACTTGGAATCCATTGCTCTCCGAACACGAAAGGAACGAGAGCGGGAGCGGTGACCAGAATCCCCATATAGATCGGCGCATTCAAGTAGCTGACATAGCTCATGACCTTCACATATCCGTTTCGAAGCAGCTCCTGCTGCATCTGCATCTTGGCAAAGATCGGCAGGCTGACGGTGTTAATTAGCGGCGACAGCTTCTGAATGGGCATATTGCATAGTTGAAACGCAAAGCTGTAATATCCCAGGGTCTGGGCTCCGAACATCCGTCCGATGATCATATAATCCAGATTGTAGATCAGGGACTGCAGCAGATTGGAGAACATTTGATAGACACCAAACCGGAGATAGCCCTTCAAATCTTTTCTCGCAAAATGCAGTCTTGGCGTCCATCGGCGCCAGCCCAGTAACAGAAGTCCAACCGATTTAATCAATGCATTGCCTAAATAGGAGCCGACCAGCGCATATACGCCAAATCCGAAATAGGCACCGGCCAGGGCAATGATAAACCCGCCTACGTAAGCCGCGATCTGAATTTTTGAAATGTTGTCAAACTCCAGCTCCTTGCGGCACAGCACCTCAAACTGCTGGCCAAAGGCCGGAATGAGGCAGAGCAGCGACATCCACCTTATCGGATTGATGAGCGCCGGTTCCTCGTAGAAGGCAGCCACATAAGGGGCAGATAACCAGATGAGCAAGGAAATAAGAGCACTCATGCCCAGATTCAAAAGATACAGGCTGGACAGATGATTCCGGGTGACATCCTGCCGGTGAATAATGGCATTGGAGATGCCCATGTCCGTTAAATTTACGGCGGCAGCGACAATCACCATAATCATTCCCATGAGTCCATAATCCTTCGGCGAGAGCAAATGGGACACCATGATCAGCTGCAGCAGCTGCACGATAATCGACACCACCGTACCGAGGCTGGACCATTTCATGGCATGAATCCCTTTAGCCTTTAAAGACATGCAAGTCACTACTCCTCGTTACTGTTATAGGTTGTCGATAAAAGCAAGCAGCTGCGCTGCTTTGGAATGCCAGGCCTGAGAAGCCGCACGTCGCTGAACCTCTTCCCTGGAGCTTCTCTCACTTAACGCCCTCTCAAGCTGGGCAGCCATATCATCCAAGTCATGATAGAAATACAGATGCTGTTCATCTCTGCGCGACAGCTCTGGCGTCTTCGTCACGACTGCCGGGAGACCTGCTGCCATATACTCGTACAGCTTCATCGGACTTCGGCCGGCGTTCGCCGGATGGTGACTGAGCGGCAGCAGCGCCACATCTGAGTGCTGCAGGAAGGCCGGGATTCGCGAGTAAGGCTTGGCCCCGAGGAGATGCACATTAGTTAATCCTTGAAATGTACGGGCCGCTGCTTCCGGACAGGGGCCGACAATGACGAAGCTGATGTGCGGCTTATTCTGTGCCAGTCTTGCAAGACCTTCCACATCCAATCGTTCATCAATCGCTCCCACATAAATCGCGCGTGGACCCGCAATAGACTTCAGCTCCTCCGGTTCGTCCGCCGGGGTGGAGAAATGCTCATACTCCACGCCATTCTCCAGAATCATGGAAGGAAGCTGGGGATTATAGGCAATCAGCTCGTGATGGACTGGCGCGGAAGTGGATACCAGCGCAGATACGCGGCCTAACAGCTCCGCCTCTGCTTGGGCCACAACGGGATCGCCAGTCATTTTGCTGTAAATATCCGTTGGCCGGTATACCGTTCTTTTCGGCTGCAGCAGCTGGTCCAGCCCGACGAATCGCGGCTGATCCATAAGCAGCAGATCAATATTTTCCATCCCGTGCTGCTTCATCAAGCCGCGCAGGGAGGGAAGCATCCAGTTCCGTTTTGTTTTTTTGTAAAAAGGACCTGCGATCTCCCAAGGAAGCAAGGACATCGGCACCGCGTTCACAGGCCCTTCCTCCAAGCTCCGGGCACGTCCTCTCCACAGCCTGAAGCGGTTCTGTATATCACGATTGTTCCATTTCAGGGCATGGAAGGGACTGAGCGGTGTGCTGACATGCATGACGCGATGTCCTAATTTGTTCATTTCCCGGGCGAGATGATGGGAGCCAACCACGAAGTCTCCGCCCATATAAGTATGACTAGCGAACATGATATTCACGTGACACTCCTCCTTTCCTATCCGGTTTCACTTCGGCTGGCATTGTTGATAGGGATTTCATGGGTCCGGGGATCGGCCGTGATGGCCGCGAACGTTTCTGTGGCACAGCGTTCCCAAGAGAACTTGCTGGACTGCTCGAACCCTCTGGCTCTCATCTGATCCTGCAAATCGGGATCCTCCAGCACCCTTTGAATCTTGCTCGCTATATCCCTCCAGTCATAAGGATCACAGTAAATCGCAGCCTCTCCGCACACTTCCGGAATCGAGGCCGTGTGTGATGCGATGACCGGACAGCCGCAGGTCATGGCTTCCAGTGGCGGAAAGCCAAAGCCTTCGTAGAAGGAAGGAAATACGAAGCAGGCGGCATGCTCATAAAGCGCCCTGAGCTCCTCCTCTTCGACATAGCCGAGGTATTTCACGCTGTCGGGCAGCTCTCCTTGCTCCTGAAACAGCTTCGGGTTACTCCCGCCGGCGATGACGAAATCCACATTCTCCACATTCAAATGCTGAATGGCTTTGACAATAGAGCCGAAATTTTTGTTTGGGCTCATGCTGCTGACAGCTAGCACAAAGGGCTTGTCCAGCCCATGCTTCTTCAGTACCTCGTGATCAGCAGCGGCTCGCAGCACATGCTCCCGGCCGTGCGGAATGACCCTCATCTTGCTCGAAGGGATCCCGCAATAGCGAATCAGCTGATCCTTGGAGAAGGTGGAACAGGTTAAGATCTGCTGGGACAGAAGCCCTAAAGCCGGAAACATGATCTTGTACCAAAGACGGAACAAGCGGGAATACGTGTCCGGTACGGCATACACAGCAGCGTCATGCAAGGTGACCGCCTGCTTTCTTTTGAACAAAGGTGCGGTGTTGCACGGATTAAGCAGCAGATGACGGAAGGCATGCACGGGCAGCTCCAGCTGCTCCCACAGATGCCCTTTGAGCGCCCCCACCTGCTTGATCCGAATGACGGACAGGTTTAATGCCGGCAGCTCCACTTTAGGAGTCAAAACAATAAACTCATAATTCTCAAAGCCTTTTGCCTTGCGAGAGGACAGATCATCCAGGGCTTGAATGAGCTCCAGTCCGTAACGCTGAACTCCCGTCACGGGGTGAGTTAGAAAACGGCCGTTGATGTAGATGGTTTGAGTCACAGGCTATGCTCTCCTTCCGGCTGGCTGCCAGCTGACCAGCTTTTTGGCATTATAGTGAAGCATGAATGTAAACGTCAGAAGGACAATCCAACATGGGAAAAACCGGCCGCTGCTGAAATACAAATATCGTGGAATTTCCAGGATTCCGACCATCCAGATCGGATACAGGACCATGCCCAGGGTCCCTCCATGTTTAAATCCTGCATACAGCATGCCGCTGACATAGCCGATCAGACCCCAGAACAGCAGCGCCTCGCCCAGACTGTAATCCTGATAAGGAAGCATCAAGCCGGACGGATTGTTAAATTCGGGGTTGCCCCAGCTCTCCAGCGTGGTATTGATTCCCGCCTCAGGATTAATGCCAAATGCAGAGAAGTAGGCATCTCCGCTCATTCCGGGAAATTTCCAGATCCACTCCAGCGTGAAATACGGAAAGGGAACGGATTGGAATCCAAGCTGCTCCAGATACAGTGTCCCTGTGTTCAGCGCCGTTACGTAATAGCCGAAGAAGCGAGTGACAATGAACTCCCAGAAGGAGGGATACACATTCACATAGAAGCTGAGCCAGGATCTGAAATACTCGCTAATTCCAAAAAATCCGATCAGTGCAGCCAGACCGATCAAGGGATAGTAATGCACCAGCCGCAGCTTTTTGCCTTGTTTCTGCTTTACCGCCAGCATAATGATAATCGCCGGAAGCAGAATCTCCATGAGCGCAAGACGCTCGGAGAAGAAGATGGCCCGGACCAGCGTCAGCAGCACAACAATGGCCAGCATTCCGTTAAAAGTTCTCTTGCCGTTCGAGACCTGGTAATACACGGCCAGGATGACAAACGGAATTCCGAAATTCGTAAAAGAGGTCACGCCGGTGATGCTCTTGAAGTTCTCGGTAATATCATAAATTGCGCCCGGCTCACCCTTCACTACATTGAGAAAAAGGGACAGCGTGAAGCCGTTCTGCAGCATAATCAGGAACCAGGCTGCGTATCCGAACAGGGTCAAGGCGAATAACAGCTTGATCCAGGCCTTTATGTATCCTTCCTGATGCTTCAGCATGCTCGAGAACACTTGCTCCCGCGCAGGCCTTCTTGCTCCAGCAGTCAGGGAAGCAATTACGCTTCCCGCGATAAAGCAGACTGCCGGCAGAATCAGGAACTCTAGGTTGCCATCATGGATATATTTGTCTACCCGATAAAAGGTAATATAGCTGTCTCCTGGAATCAGGTAGGCTCCTGCCACGACGATGCTTATCAGCAGCAGGAACAAGTACGTCGGGTTCATCCACCAGATGGATAAGCTTCTTGCTTTCATGACATCGCTCCCTTGGTGCACAGCGGCTAGATTAGCTGAGCATCATGCTCTCTTCCTTGTAAGGATATAATCCTCCGATGTCTGGCCGGCCGATCGAATAGTATTGAAAGTCTGTCTGGCTGACCTGCTCGCGGGAATAGACATTCCGGCCGTCAATCAGGATAGGCTGCTTCATGAGCTGCTGCAGCTCCTTCAGATCCTGATCCTGAAACTCCGCCCAATCGGTCAGGAGACACAGGGCATCACATTCGGCAGCAGCCGCCTTCGCATCAGGGCTCCATTTTACTAGATCCTCATGACGGAAGCTTTTGCGGAAATTGTCTGCCGCGATGGGATCATAGGCTTTCACGATGGCGCCTTCCTGCAGCAGCTCCTCCATAATCTCCATGGCTGGCGTCTCTCGCACATCGTCCGTATTCGGCTTAAAAGCCAGCCCCCAGATTCCGATCTGCTTGTCCTTCAAATCACCAAGGCAGTGCTTGAGCTTCGCAATGACATTGAAGCGCTGATCCTTATTGACCTCAACGACTGATTTCAACAGCTTGAACTCATAGTCTACGTTTCCGGCAATTTGAATCAATGCATCTGTGTCCTTAGGGAAGCAAGAGCCGCCATAGCCGATGCCGGCTTGCAGGAAGGAAGAGCCAATCCGCCGGTCCTGTCCCATGCCTGCCGCGACCTCGGTCACATCGGCCCCCACCTTTTCACAGATGTTCGCAATTTCATTAATGAATGAGATTTTCGTGGCCAAAAAAGCATTGGACGCATACTTGATCATCTCTGCACTGCGGATATCCGTGATCATAATATTGCTGCTCAAGGGCCGGTGCAGCTCCGCCATCTTCGCGGCGACGCGCTCGTCCTCCGTCCCGATAATGACCCGATCAGGATGAAGAGTGTCCTGCACGGCCGTCCCTTCCCGCAGAAATTCCGGTGTAGATACGACATCGAAGGGATGCTGGGACAGCTGCTGCATGATGGATGAGATCAAATCATTCGTGCCGACTGGAACGGTGCTCTTGGTGACAATGATTTTATAGCCATTCATCTCCAGTGCAATGTCCTGAGCCGCCTGCTTGATATAGGTCAGGTCAGCCTCACCGCTTGCAAGGGGCGGGGTTCCTACGCAGATAAATATGATGTCTGCTTCCTGCACCGCCTCTGACAGCCGGCTTGTAAATTTCAGTCGGCCCCGGGATTGATTCTTCTGGATTAACTCCTTCAGTCCCGGCTCATAGATCGGGACATGCCCCCGGTTCAGCTGCTTTATTTTGTCCTGATTACTGTCCACACAGGTCACCTGATTGCCAATCTCGGAGAAGCACACGCCGGATACCAGCCCTACATAACCCGTTCCAATAAACGTCAAGTTCATCTGATCTTCTCCTTTTCTTTATAGTACTTGAGGTATTTCAAGGTCTGTGCTCCGCAAGCGGGACGCACTCTTTACAGCCAGCTTGGCGTCAATGAAATCCTTCAAATTCCGCTTGAAGGCATCCGGAGTGAAGGACATTGCGTTTCTCCGGCATTGCTCCGGTGAGATTCTGCGGCCTTCTGCTTCAAACCGCTGTACGCCTGCAATGATAGAGCCAACACTTTGCTCCTCGAAGAACACGCCGGTTGGATTCGGCGAATCCAGCCCCTGGATCGTTTCCAGAGAGCCGCCTTTTCCATAAGCAATGACTGGGGTTCCGCAAGCCTGGGCCTCCACGACCGTAATACCGAAATCCTCTTCGGCAGCGAACACAAACGCCTTCGCCCGCTGCATCCGCTCAATGAGCACCTCATCCTCCTGGTAGCCCAAGATCTGAACGTTGCTGCCAGCCCGCTGCCGAACCTTTTCCATCTCCGGTCCGTCTCCGATCACGACCAGCTGTTTATCCGGCATCTTCGAGAATGCTTCCACGATGAGATCCATCTTCTTATATGGAACCATTCGCGAGGCGGTCAGATAGAAATCGTCCTTCTCTTCCTGATAGGCGAAGGCTGAGACGTTAGCCGGCGGATAGATCACCTGGGATTCACGGCGATAGACCTTCCAGATCCGGCTGGAGATGAATCCGGAGTTCGCGATGAAATAATCCACTCCATTGGAGGTGCGGTAATCCCACATTCTTATTTTGCTAAGCATCCATTTTGCAGCCATTCCCTTCAGGCCCTTTTGAAGTCCGGATTCCTTCAGGTATTGGTGCTGCAGGTCCCAGGCATAGCGGATTGGTGAATGCACGTAAGAGATATGAAGCTGATTCGGCCCGGTGATGACCCCCTTCGACACCGCGTGAGAGCTCGACAGAATCAGGTCGTACGGAGATAAGTCAAACTGCTCAACAGCCATGGGCATAAGCGGAAGATATTGCCGATATTTCTTTTTGGCAAGCGGCAGCTTCTGAATAAAAGAGGTATGCACTTCCTTGCCCCGCAGAAACTGCCGCTCTGAGCCGCTCAGGAAATCAACGGTACTGAAGAGATCTGCTTCCGGAAAAAGCTCCAGCATCTGCTCCAGCACCTTTTCCGAGCCTGCATAAGTGGTCAGCCAATCATGTACAATTGCAACCTTCATGCTGTGTCTCCTTTCCCTTGTTTTATCTGCACCTCAGTAAGCTCCCTTTTTCAGCAGCACATTCCATACGGTTGCAAATAAAATCTTGATGTCCAGCAGAATTGATTTGTTATAGACGTAATACAGCTCCAGATGAACCCGCTCCGGATAACCGACACTGCTGCGTCCGCTCACCTGCCAGTAACCGGTAATCCCGGGCTTGACAGAGAGAAGATCCGCTTTCTTCTCCTTGTATTCAACCAGCTCGTTCGCGACGACCGGGCGCGGTCCGACAAGACTCATCTCGCCTTTGATTACATTGATCAGCTGCGGCAGCTCGTCCAGACTGCTCTTTCGCAAGAACCGTCCCAGCTTCGTGATCCGCGGATCTTCTTCAGGCTCCAGCTTGTAATTGTTGGCAAGATACTTCTCATACAGCGCCGGGTTTTGCTTTAATTTGACTTCTGCATCGGTCACCATGGAACGAAATTTGTAAATATGAAACAGCTTGAAATCCTTACTGACACGGGGCTGCTTGAAAAAAACAGGGCCGGAAGGCTCCTTCGCCTTGATAATAATGGCCAGCAGGATGAATACAGGCAGAAGCACTATCAAGCCTACAAGCGCGAGGATCAGATCCATGCTTCGTTTGGTGAAGTGAAACAGAATGCCTTTATCCCAGGCCAGCTTAGAAGACGCTGTGCGGGTGTACTCCATCGACTTGGCTTCATTGTTGATCATGTTCATTGCGTCATAGCCTCCGATCTTGTGTCTTGAAATGTCAGGTTTGGTTGAATACAGCTCCGATAATTTCTGCATGCACATGCTCCATGCTGTGCTTGACCCGTTTCACCTGGGCTTTGGAAGCCATCCCGTCTCCAATGACAAGGACGACCCCATCCGATAAGGTTGCGAGAATCTGGGCATCGGCATAGGCAATCGACGGCGGAGAGTCCATGATGATCAGGTCATAGGTCTGCGACAGCTCACTGAGGATTCTCTTCAATCGTTCCGATCCCAAGAGCTCAGAGGGCTTGGGCGTAGCAGTTCCTGAGGGAAGCACATCCAGATCAGGAATCTCGGATTCTGAGATACATTCGCTCAGGGGGTGGTGCCCGGTCAGCAGATCGGTCAGCCCTTGACGACCCAGTGGCTTCCGAAAGAACTGCTGCAGCGAAGGCTGCCTCAGATCTCCCTCCAGCAGCAGCACCTTATGTCCTTCCTGGGCATAGGTCACGGCCAGATTGGCCGCCGTTGTCGTCTTCCCTTCTCCGCTTACAGCGGAGGTGATCAGCAGCACCTTATAGGCTTTCTCCGCGGAAGAGTATCGAATGTTGGTTCGGAGCATTTTGTAAGCCTCAGACAGCGAAGAATTCGGATTCACGCTTGTAATCAGGCCCTGCTCCACGGCAGCTGTGGCCATAGATGTTCGCCTCCCATATTTGATCGTTTCATAGCATGATAGAGCGGACAATTACAGAAACACAGACTGATAAATTTCCTCCAGCTTTCGGTTCTGCCGCAATAAATCAAATTGCTCGCTGACCCATTGACGTCCCTGCTCACTGAACCGCTTGCGCTGCAGTTCATTGGTCAGCATCGAAAGAATGTTCTCACTCAGCGCTTTGATATCTTTCTCTGGCGCCAGCAGTCCTGTTTCACCATGCTTCACCGCTTCAGGAATGCCTCCTGTTGCAAAGCTGGCTACAGGCAGCCCCATTGCGCTTGCTTCCAGAAAGACGGTACCCAGCCCCTCTTCTGCACCGCTCTCTACAGACACACTCGGGGCACAGAACACCTGCGCTTGATTCATCCAGCGCTTGATTTCAGCCGGGCTTTGCAAGCCGAGAAATTGATAATCTCTAAGCGATTGCTTCGCAGTCTGCTCCAGCTCTGAGCGCAGCGGGCCATCCCCGATCACTACCAGCTGCACATGCGGCAGCTGCTCCTGCACGGTCTTCATCGCCTGAAGCAGGTAGGCACAGCCCTTTACCTCTACCAGTCTCCCTACGAAGAGCACAATGGGCTTTCTCTGGATAGCCGGATCGGGACAGAAACGGGCAGGATCAATGCCGGTGTAATGCTTTACAATTTTGTGGGCAGGATACCCCTGATCCATCAGCTTGCGCCTGATAAAGTCAGAAACGGCGATAAACAGAGCTCCTTCCTGCTGAAGGCGGGATCTTTTTTTCAGATAATTTCGATGGGTATAGTAAGATTTCTTGGCGTACTCATCCCTCATTGTGGCATCATACCCGTGGAAGGTTGAAATCAGCGGAACCCTCAATTGGTCGGCCAGCGGCAGTGCAAGTGCGGCATCCGTTCCGAAATGGGCATGAATGAGCTGCGGCTGCAGCTTCCTTAGCTCTCTGGCAAGCCCCCAGTTCAAGCCAGTCAGCTTGAAGCCGATTTCTTTGAACCGCCCGAGAGCGCCGCCGCGATTGACAACAAAACGCGCCTCCTCCTCAATCTCAATCCCTTGGACCAGCCGGGAGCCCATGTAGTAGGGACGATAGGTTACAAGACCTTCAGCCTGTGCCCGAATGAACGTTTCTGAAGGGGGCAACAGATGATCTCGATAGATCAGAATGCTTCTTCTGGCTTCCAACGCTCCATTCCCTCCGCTCTGGTTATAGATGCCTTGCGTTCGCTTTGTTCATGGTTTTGGCGGCGGCTGGGGAGGCTGCCGGCTTGGCATCCTGCTTGTTCTGCTGCACCCAATCGCGCTTTTTGGCTTTCCGTGTCTTAGCCAGCACGGTCAATCCCAGCACCTGCTCAATTTCCTGCTCGGAAGTAATGGAGTCGTCCAGATAGCTGATCAGGAATAGAATGCCGTAACCAAGCACAAGTCCCAGCATCGCTGCGAACAGATAAAGAATGACTGCCCGGTTATTTACCGGGTCTGGAGAAGCGTTAAGATTCGCTTCGTTTAAAATGCTGACATTATCCACGTTCATGATGGTGGACACTCGCTCAATGAACACCTGCGATACCGCGTTGACGATGACAGCCGCACGTTCGTACGATGCATCCCTGGCCGAAAGATTAATGACCTGGGTATCCTTCATCGTATTGATGGTGACCTTGCTGCTGAGCTCCTGAGGACTTAATCCCAGCTCCGGATGCTGCTGTGATACGTATTTCGTAATCGCTTCTGAGGTCATGATCTGCCTGTACGTATTGATCAGCATCAGGTTGGTGTTGATCGAATTCGGATTTACCAGCGACTCCCCTGCATCGGCACCTGCAGGCTGGTTCACAATCAGATCTGCTGAAGCCTCATACACAGGCTTGTCATAAAACGTGGTGTACACATACACCAGCGCCAGACAGCAGAATACGGTAATCACAGGAATCCACCATTTCCGGGTGATCACCCTGAAATACTCCTTTAACTCCATCGCTTTCCCTCCGTCATCTGAATTTGGTGTTGCTGTTCTCAAAATGCATCTATGTATGGTCACATCTACGACCGGGAGCGGTCGTACATGAGGATGCCGGAGCGTATACCTCTAATCCTATATTTCTAGAATTTGTAAGGACTTTTTACCTCTTATTATCCTGCGATAGTTTTAGGTTTAACCCCCTCTTAAGTCCCTGAAACATTCAAATATTTAACAACTTAAGAACTATTAAGTGGATGTGGTGAAGGATATGGAAAATTGATGTAAGCGCTTTAAATTAACAATATGGCTATTTATTGAGCACGATATATATAGAAGGTTTTTTATAAGCAAGCAGACAAGCAAATACAAATAAAAAGACCCCCCTCTTTTTCAGCAGAGGAAGGTCATCAGCACGCATTTTTTTTTTTAAAAGCCCAGGTTATGATCGCTGGATACCGTTCCTTTCATGAATTTTGTTGGAGAAAGCCGGGAGCCCTCCACCTGATTACGGCTGAATTGAATCTCTCCGATCTCCCCCTCGCCCCAGATTCCGATGCCGTCATGCTCCGCACCTCTCAAGATATTGTCCTCTACCCTGATCCGGTCCACCTTCCCATGTGAAGCATAAATCAACAGATTGGGGTGTCCACTTCCTGCTCGAGTGCCCGTGTGGTGAATTTCATTGTGAGTCACTGTAATATCAAGCGTATCTGCTGTGTTCCAGTTTTTCTCCGAAGCGAGATAGATTCCAGCCATACTTGTATCCTGTACTGTGTTGGAATCAATGAGCACCTGCTTACCGCCGACAACAGAAATTCCCCGGGCACTGGAGCCGTAACCGACATTGTTCTTGCGGATCTGAATGTCGCGTACGGCCTCCTTGTCCTCTTTGTAGCTAACGACAGCAATGGCATCATCGCCTGTTCCGGAGACCTTGTTGCCTTCCACGGTAATGTTGCTGCTCTCGCCTGTAATGTGAATTCCATCTGCCCCGGTATCCTGGATCACATTGTTCATAACTTGACCATTCCGGGACCCTCCTGTCACCAAAATTCCAGCTGTACTCGCTTTATGTACCGTAACCTGATGGATCCCGAACTTCTCCGCTTGCGTCACCGTAATACTGTTCTTCTCATTCGCACCATCCCCCCGCGCCACGACCGATGCGTAGCGGTGTGTCAGATCACGCAGCTCGACGCCCTCGCCCCTCAGGATGATTGAGCCTTGAGCAGGATTTGTGGAAACCAGGATCGACCCGGCTCCTTCTCCCTTCATGATCATTCCGGTTAACGTGATGCTCCTGCTCATTTCATACTGTCCTTCGGGGATGAGCAGCGGCTTTCTTTGGTCTTGAGCCTGATCAATACATGCCTGAATCGCCTCGACATCATCTTGGCCGTCATCCGCGACCGCACCACAGTCCTCAATGGACAGGGTGTGGCTGCCCAATATCCTGACGCTCACCAGAATCACCGAGATCAGCACAACGACCCCCAGGCCCGTGAGCCAGAGTCTTCTTTGGGGTTTACTAATACGCATGCAGCGCCTCCTTTGTCGATGATGACTTTAGTCCCTATACTTTTACCTGACTCTGGAGCACTGTAAACGAATTTAAATCAATTCGACAATTATCGTCATTTTCTGTTTCACAATGAGTACTCTCGGTTAATAACGTTACGACGTTTTCTTGAAAAATAAAAAATGCCGGCATCAGCGCTACCTGATCCCGACATTTTCTGTTTTATTTTTCAAGAGAAGCTTTACATCGGCCTTGGCAGCCTGGTTTAAAACCCGATATTTTGCATCAGATGGATGATTCCATTGCTGAATGTTGTATTGGCACCTACGCTGTTGATGAGCGTATTGTTGGTAAAGTAAATGTTCTTGATGTTTCCGTCGCCCCATACGCCAAGGCCCCGATGGGCGGCATTCCGGAACATATTGTTACTGAAGGTAACGTTGTCGATGCTGCCTTGGGAAGCATATACCAACGCATTGGGATGCTTCTGCGGTGCACTGATTCCTGTATGGTCCACCACGTTATTATCAATATGGATATGGTTTACGTTAGCCGTATTGTAGCTGCCCTCCACGGCAATATAGATGCCTGCCATGTTCGTATCCTTGACACTATTGCCTTGAATATCTACATGGAATCCACCGACAACTGCAATTCCGCGCGCCTTCGAGCCATATCCTGTATCATTGTCCTTGATGGTCACATGATGAACCGCTGCTCCATCCTGCAGATAGCTGACGACAGCGATCGTATCATCTCCTACACCTTTCACGGTATTCCCCGACACTGTAATATAGCTGCTGCCATCGGTGACATGAATGCCATCCGCATTTGTTGCTTCTACTCTGCTGTTCGAGATGACACCCTGCTTCGCCTGCCCCTGCACGAGAATCCCGGCAGTGCTTGCTTTGTATACATAAACATTGTCAATTAGAAATTGAGATGCACCGCGAACTGTAATGCTGTTCTTCTCATTGGCACCATTACCGCGAGGAACGACGGTACTGTACGTATGCTTGAGATCTCTTAGCTGAACCCCGACGCCTTTCATATCAATGGACCCGTTCTCGGGATTGGTTGATATCAACGTAGTCACCTGAGGCCCTGCACCCTTCAAGCTAACACCATCCAGTGTGAGAATCCGGCTTAAGTGAAAGCTCCCGGCCGGAACATACACGCTCTTGCCCTCTTTCTTCGCTTGATCCAATGCAGCTACAAAAGCTGCATAATCATCTTTGTTGTCATTGGCAACTGCGCCAAATCCCTCAACATTTAGATGATTAACAGGTGGGGTCTCTGCCGTAGCTCCGCTTGAATCAGATATGCCTGCTGCTGGCGACTGTGCCGGAGTAAAGTCAACGCGGGGATTCCATAAGGTATGGTCATTGTTGATCGAATTCACCCTGTTGATAATAAAATGAATCTTCGCTCCCTGCTTCACCGGAACCTCCGATACTCCGCTAGGGGTTACCTCCGCCTTAGACGTCACATGAGCACTCCATAGCTTTACCGAGTCCTTTTGTATGATGGCTCGGATACCATCTCCCAGCGAATCCCCCTTGGCCACCGTGCCGCTGATCGAAATCTTGCCGTCTGCCGGCGCTACCCATGTTCGAACAGAATCAAAATCCTTGCCAGGATGCCCCGCATTGGACGATACCCATGGATAAGAGCCGCTATGATCCCAGCGACGAGTGGCTGAATTATAGCCCAGGTCTGAGAACACGGTGCCGGACAGCTTCTGATATCTCCATGGATCTTGGCCCGCTGTACTGCTGTAACCGGCTGATGCGCTGTAGCTCTGAGTCCCGGACTGCGCTTGGGCTTTCCCCAATGCTCCGGTGAAGGTAGCCGTCATGGTGAGCGTTACGACGAGAGCACTGGATACTAAATATTTTATTTTCAAAATGTCGCCTCCGATGTAGGGTTAAGATAAACAGTACGACAGGACGAGACAGTTACGATATTGTCATAATTAGATTAATAAAATGACACTTTTGAAGTAGTTTAGCACCGCCTTTACTATAAAATTCACGTTACAAGTGTTCATATTATAATATTTTCCACCTTACGTCTACACTTTGATGAAAAATATGTAATTCTTATATCGGATTTTGTCGAATAAAAGATTAGTCTTTTCTGAAAAAAAAAGAATCCATCACTCTTGGCTCAGGCATGGTTACGCCTTAATGGGGTAGTACCAGCGTAGCTGACACCACCCGCAAACACATGGATTATATTGGATATTTTTATTGTCTAGAATAGTTTCATTTTAAGTATCTGTACTAACCACCTTTAAGACTACACCGCAATAAAAAAATGAACCGTAAGAGTCAATATTAGATATGCCTTAATATGAAATCTAAATTCGGCCTTGATACGAAATACAAATAAGTTGAATCGGTTGTTTGTATATATGCCGCACCGTTCCATTTTTCATCTATTGGAAAAAGAATAGATTTGAATTTTATTTTTTCGGATTTACCATCTCCGTTATTGATCTGTATGGAGATCGGTTTATTATAGAAGTATTCTACTGCAGATTTTTTCATCTCATTGATCTCTTCTTCAGATAATGGAGGATTTCCTCCTGACATCATATCTCCTTTTTCAAATATAATTAAATGAATGATCTGATCGAAAATTTGTGGCTGCTCTACTTTTGTAACTTGGCTTTGTTCTTCATTATAGTAAAGACTGATCTTATCCGGAGTCCATTTATCATTTACAACACTAGGCATCAAGAGCCACCCAAGTATAAAACCTAATGCAACTGCAAGTAGCAGAATAATGGAATTTAATTTATTGATTTTCATCTATTAATTCACCTCTCCTGTCCCTCACTTTCTAAACGAACCGGGCACGATTAATGTTTTAAGCCAAAAGCCGGAGATTATGATCCCCGGCTCTATTTAGTATATTCGATTATAATTTCAAAAAACTACAGATGTTATTGAGATGCTGAGTATGACAGGGGGAAATCTTTTGATATTGGTGTGGTTGTGTAAGTCTCGGAGTTGAATACATCAAATTTTTAAAACCTTGTCTAGCGCGACAATTTACACAAATTTTTCAACATGAAAAACACATCCATAGTCTTAGAACAACACTTAACTTTGAATTTAGAATTTAGTGCACAGAAGAAGTTCAACTTACTTGAGATCAACCCCTTTCATTTCTGGGTCTATCCTATCATTTTTGAATATTTCTGTGAATGGTCACAAATACTCAATCAGACTCGAAATATTTTGTCGAATTATGAAGCTAATATTTATCCGCGTGCGGTACTGATATTACGTTTTAGTGTATAGCAGTCTTTTTCACATTAGCTCAAATTAACGAATAGGTTTATCTTCTATGACAAGGGTGGAGAAATCACCACTAATCCTATGGAAAATCAAGAGACCGATTTATCTCTTCATCTGTTGCAAAATTGCCTGGTCTAACATTAATACCATCATGTTTCAGAACGTCTTATCAGAGAAGAAGTGGTTTGATCTAATGATATTGGAAGATTTACGTGCGGTAACGCCCTTATTCTATACACATGTTAATCCATATGGTACATTCCGATTGGACATGAAGGAAAGACTGCAATTGGAAGGTGAACTCCCATGATTAAAAAACGCGTATCCGCGAAAAAGAAAGCACGTGAACTGGCGAAATATTTTCGCGCAGAACGGTCAGAGTATGCTTATTTGAAGAGTCTTTTTCAGCATTTGAGGAGTGAACTTGAAATCGAGGTTCCCAAGCCTTCTAAAAAACCGCCCTATGTACCGACAGAAAAAGAACTGAAACGTTACTATGAAGTAGTTTGAAAAGCCAAAGATTTTCAGGAAATGATGATCGTAAAGACTCTGATGTACCGGCGTCCGGGTCAGTGAGTCAATCTATATTAAGTTGGCCGACATCGACTTTCATTACTGCCAGATACGGATTAACAAAGGAAAGGACAGTAAAGACCGCATTATCCCGTTCCCCGAATCATTCAAAGAGTTGTTGGCCATGCACACAGATTCAATGAAAAAGAAGCAAGCTGTCTATTTATTCGAGTCGTCTTAGAAAAAGAAATACACGGATAGAGGCATTCGTAAGAATTTAACCAAATACTCGAAGGAGGCCAAGTTATCTCATAATCTGTCTGGCAAGGGATCGACGACGCTCTGATTCAACCGTATTCTGGGCACGAAAGTAGAAAATCGTTGGAAGTGTATTCGAAATTGGCAATTGCTGATGCACAATTAGAATATAACGAGGCTATTAACAAATTTCCTATTTAATCCATACGTTCGCGGATGGTATCAGCTACGCTGGTACTACCCCTTAACGAGTATACGTGGGTCCGTCTGGTATTTACGGTTCGGCGGCACTACGTGCTCTACATCGGATTCCAACTTCGCCTTGAGCGGTTTTTGCCTAGTGCTCACTGCTCTCCACGTTGGCCCGCCTATTTAGACAAAAAAATAAGTCCTCAGCCTCTCATTTTTTTCGAGATCCGGAGCGCCAAATATGCAGTTGTGAATGTGTATGTAAACGGCCTGATCGACCGTGGACAACAAAAGAAGCCCACGATCTCATTAGGTGAAATCTGGGGCCTCACGTTATTTTTTCCAGGCATATAGCTTGCCGATTCAATTTCACGAAAGTCGATGGTCCGGCGTGCTCCTTGTATTCGGGCAGTGAATGTGTCCCATTCCATGACCCTTCATATAATTGCAGGAATGGCTCCTTTATTACTCTCATAAAGTCTATTTTTTTCATATTCATATGCTTCATCAATTTCTCTGGTTATATTGTTTTGTCCTATATAGAACTTTAGTTTACGATCATTCTTGGGAGTTGCGTAGGAATGATAGGTTCTGTGCATGATATCAAAGCTAATCCTACCCACAATAAATTCTTGGTCGTGTTTTTCTTCTAAGAATTTTTCGAATTCTCCTTTGAGAGTGTAGTATTTTATGGGGTTTCCAAAAAAAACAAAGATAAAAAAACCAAAAAGTAGAATAAGAGATAGAACCCAAATAATTTTTCTCGTTCTTTTCATTATTATATACCAGCCCTCTCCACTTACGTTTAGTTGTGGTAATCTCGATGTAGGGGTCCAGCAAACCATTTTAACGAAAATATACGCTAAGGACTCTATGCAGCTTGAAAATGAGATTCTTTTACTTTACCCCGATGTCCACTAAACCTCATTAGCGGTCATCAAAACGACTTTTAAATATTCTCACGTTATTTATTCGTTATGCTCGCTTGTTGCTTTTGGATAAACTCCCAGTTAAATCGATGATAAGCATACAACGTCTGATGACCATTGAGTATGAATGATTGCAGTTACATATTTTGATTAATCAACTGGCTTGATGTTAAAATCAACTAATATTAAAGGAATAAAAGCCCTAAAAATAGTTTTTCTGGATGTTGAATTGACTTGATCTGCATGGAGAGAAAAGTTGAATCCAGAAATGTTATGTTTATCAAGATAATCCTCAGGGATTGAAACCTTAAATTGATAAGTAATAAGGTTCGAATCTTGGGAAATTACTTTTTGTTCTGTCGTTACAATTTGCTTTAAAATATCAGGTACTAGTAACATTTTACTCATAAATTCCTCCCCATAGAATTCAGGGTGAATCTATCCACCCTGAATTCATTTAGATTTAGTCAAAAGATAATGCGCTGTACGGCGGATCCCAAAGAACGGACATGGTTGTTGCTCACTCCTGCTTCTTCGTCTTCTTCAGTAGTTGCTTCAAATGCTGAATATGCTCCTGATTTATAGGTTCATTTCCATATCTCGCCTTCTCGTACAGAGCAGTCAACTCCTCCGGGGCATTCACTTTGGCAGACTCAAAGTTTTGTAGATCCTCCAGGGTCTCCCGAGGCGTCATATAGCGCTTGAACCGGTAACCCCTGGAGATACTTTTCAGCAAAAATTGCTGATACAGCTGCCGCACTGCCATTCTGTGGTCCTTCGCCCATGCGCCGGTCGCCTTCTTCCGCTCTGACCTGGAACGCCGGCCGTGCCTTGTCACCTTGCGCTCTGGCTTAATTACCTCCACCGTATCCTCAAACCCTTCAGCAAGACCGTGCTCTTGGGAACGCTGCTGCAGCTGCTGCAGCCATCTTGACAGCCGGGACAGCCAGCCATTCATATTCCGCATCAGCTTATACAGGATATAAAGTGCCCCGATCCCGGCTATGGCCAATACAGCGTTCATAAAAAAACGCTCTGCCCAACGCATCCAGGCCGGAGGCTGTGAAGCTTCCTCTTCGCCGGGCAGCATTGGCGGAGGTCCTTCAGGCAGAGGACGCGGTTCTGCTGGAGGGACCTGCTCCGGCTGCTTCAGCCAAGAAGCAAGCCAGGATAAGAGGCTGTGCCATGCCTCTTCCGCGAGGCTTCTAAGCTGAGGCAGCAGCACAACGGCTGCAATGATCACCAGAAGCAGCCAGACCCAGATCTGGTTGTGCAGCAGCACTTTATTCTCCAAGACCGGTTGCTCCTGATCTGATAGCGTATTTTCCTCCACATAGCTTCGGTTAGACCACAGCAATGTAATCGTTAATGCCACTGCGCCCATCCAGGTCAGCAGGGCCTGATATTGTTGAAATGGCGGGGAGAACTGGATCCAGAGGCTTGTTAATCCGTACAAGATCAAGCCACTCAAAAAATAGCTGCCTGGAAACATCACGGACCATTTCTCAGACCCCATGCGTCCCCCCCGGTAAAACGAAATACATACGAAAGGAGCTGCGGCCATCGACACCCATGTCATTCCGAAGGTCAGACTGGAGACGCTGAGCGTCCAGAGCAAGGCGCCTGCAGCCCTTTTCCAGCGGTGATTCTGCTTGATTCCTTGATGAATAACCCAGCCCGCGCCATATCCAATAACCAGCAAGAGAGCAAACAGAAACGTAAAGGAGATCTGTTGCTTCCCAAGCATACCCGGTATACAGAGCAGCGGAAAGAACAACAGACATTCCACTGCTCCTTGAGTCAGTACGCGAAGCAGAGCTCGTCCGGCACGAATTCTCATCGCTGCACCTCCTGCTTCGTGATGCTGTGATTGTCCAGTGTAAGAAGCTGTATGGTATATCCATCCTGACGGTATTGATCCATTAGACGTTCCAGCTTTTCATTCTTATACGAGGTCAGCAGCACAATATCATGCCCGCAGCCGGACTGTGGCAGCTCCAGCTCCAGATAATCATGAAATGATCCGGCACGGCGAAAGTCCAGGGCAGCAAGCACTGCCAGAATATCCTCGCACTGTGCAGGACCGCCTCCAGCGGGAATCAAGGTCGTTAGCTTGGAGTCACGGTCCGTCGTTCCATTACTGCCAAAGCCCACAACCATGCCCTGTGACAGCAGATGGACGGCAATGCCTGCAGCCAGAGAAACCCCGTATTCCAGCGCTTCGGTATGGGTAGCTCGGCTCCACATATGCTCATGGTCCTCCACATTGAGATAGATCATGATCCTGCTGTCGGCAGTAGCTTCTTTACGGTACACTTGAAGCTCTCCGCTGCGGGCACTGGCTTTCCAGTGAATATCCTTGACGTCATCGCCTTCCCGGTATTCCCGAATACCGGAGGTTTGAAACGGGTCCGGAAGCAGCCATCGCTTGACCAGCATGTCTCCCATCCACGTCTTCACCGGCAGCTCCATCTGCGAAATATCCAGTGGTACGGGGTAGACATACAGCACGCCGTTCAACTGATGACTTCTGACCACCTTGGACATACCGATCAAATCTCCAGCCGTCATGGATACGGTGCCCAGTACATAGACTCCGCGCTGCCGGGCTATCACCTGATGTCGTCTAATGATTCGAGTCCAGGGCATCAGGCTGAAAAAGCTTTTGTGATTTTGATGATACTCCCCTTCACTGACATCCAGATTGGGCTGTCCCTTGAAATACAGTCCGCTCCTGAATTGTGATTCTACTCGCAGCCAGGGAACAGGCAGCGCTTTCTTGTTTTCGATTCTTTCGATCAGCTCCACAGTATCCCCTACATAGCAGGTGGTCACCTGAAAAACACGGGAATACTGAAGCCGGGATAACGCAAATCTGCGGAATAAATAAGCCTGCAGCAGCAGAAGCAAAGCGGCAATGAACAGAACCCAGTAAGCTCCCATAGCTCTGCTCCTATAGGGCTTCCGGATCTTCTGTAGGCACCGGGACCTCCTGCAGAATGCGGGAAATCACTTCTGATGCCGAGGAGCTGGATCGGCTCAGATATGTCCCTTTTAGTACGAGACGATGTGCCCATACCGGAATAGCCAGTGCCTTCACATCATCCGGAATGACGTAGCCCCGGCCTCCTAGAATTGCCTGCACCTGAGCTGCTTTTAGCAGGGCTTGACAGCCGCGTGGGCTAATGCCGATCACAACCGCCTCATCCCCTCTCGTTCGTTCGGCCAGCTGCGTGATATACTCTAGCATCGGATCGCTGACATGCACACCCTGTGCCGTTTCCCTGGCATCGATCAGCTGCTTCACCGTAACGACGGCTTGCAGCTCCTGAAGCGGCTTCCCTTCTATAAAGCGCCTTAGGATCTGGATGCTCTCGTCCGTCTCAGGATATCCCATCGAAAGCTGAAACAGAAAACGATCCAGCTGCGCCTCAGGCAATGGGAAGGTGCCTTGCTGCTCCAGTGGATTCTGGGTGGCAATGACCATAAAGGGCTCCTCCAGCGTATGCGTAATGCCATCAATCGTAATCTGCCGCTCCTCCATGCATTCCAGCAGGCTTGATTGTGTTCTGGGTGATGCACGGTTGATTTCATCGCCCAGTAAAATATTCGTAAATAACGGTCCCGGACGGAACACAAACTCCGAGGACTTGGGATTAAAGTACGAAATGCCGCTTACGTCCGAGGGCAGCAGATCCGGTGTAAACTGGACTCTTTTAAACTCGCATTCCACCGATTTTGCCAAAGCTTTAGCCAGCATCGTTTTACCGGTGCCCGGCACATCCTGCAGTAGAACGTGACCGGACGTAACCAGAGCGATGAACAGCTTATCAATCAGGTCATCCTTGCCCACGATGACGCTGGAAACGTTTGAGCGGATGGATTCCGCCAGTGATTGTATATCCATATGATGAATGATGATGCACCCCTTCTAGTGAAGTCGTTCTCCCCTCATTCGCCATGGGGTTACTGCAATCCTTTCTCTCACGAAAAAAAGCTCCTCTGTAAAGAGGAGCCGCAGGACAAGCCTGTTGATGTGCAGCATGGGCTATGTCGATGGAGGCGGAGCTTCCTGAAGCAAGGATTGCTCCAGCTGAGCTCTGCTTTCGACACGAATATCAATGTAGCAGGACTGTGCAGGATTCACTTTGAAAAAAGGCTGCAGGGCCTTCAGCCAATCACCCAGCTCCTGAGAGCGATGGAGGCCGTCAGCATAATTCTGAATAGATCCCAAACGAAGCATAATCATATATTCATGCTCGTTCTCCACACACTTGTACAGCTCATGACCCATGTAGCCGCGCATCCCGGCAATATGCTCAAACATGGAGCGAACCGCGCTTTCAAAATCATTGTGATTTTCCGGGCTGACGTGCAGCACCAGCTTTTGCAGCAGCATTGACGTTCCCCCCTTATCTGCCATAGACCTGTTATCTAGTCTCGGTTCGTCAGCAGGTCCAGCAACTTGTACGGTTCTATATATATGCTGGTATAATGGGGAAATATACAGCTTGCAAAGGATGATACACACATGGCCTTCGGCATTACGAGACAAGAATTAAGAGCTTGGCAGCAGCAGACCGCAGCCGGAGTCATATCCTTCCTGACCCATTACTGGTATGATCCCAGGTTTCCGCAGTTCACTACGGTGACAAAGGTCGGCTGCAGTGACCTGAACCGGCTTGCAGAGTGGTGCCTCGCACATGACCTGGATCCGGCGTATATCCACCGAAGAATGCCCTATCCGCATTTTGATCTGATCGGACCCAGGCAGAGAGAGATTCTTCGGCAGGCCGGACAAGAGGATCAGCTGCACCGCTTTAAGCTGGACTAGCTCAGGACGGCTGCGCTTTTTTTACGGTAGATTTGTGCGGCCTTCACCATATTTTCCAACGACGCCACGGTCTCCGCAAGTCCTCTCGTCTTCAGTCCGCAGTCTGGATTAATCCAGAACAGCTTATGGTCGAGAACAGATAACGCCCGGTCCATCATGGATACCATTTCTTCCACGGATGGCACCCGCGGGCTGTGAATATCATACATGCCGAGTCCGATCCCGAGATCATACGTATGCTCTTCAAAATGAGAGATCAGCTCGCCATGGGAACGTGAGGTTTCAATCGAGATGACATCCGCATCCAGAGCCCGGATGGAATCAATAATATCGTGAAATTCGCAGTAGCACATATGAGTATGAATTTGAGTCGTATCACTCACGGTGGAGGTGGACAGCTTGAAGGCCAGAACAGCCTCCTCCAGATAGTGCTGGTGACGGCTCTTTTTCAAAGGAAGACCTTCTCGGAGCGCCGGCTCATCAACCTGAATCATTTCAATCCCTGCCTGCTCCAAGGCTTCAACCTCTTGACGCAGTGCAAATGCAATCTGGAATGCCGTCTCCTCACGGGGAATATCGTTGCGCACAAAGGACCAGTTCAGAATGGTCAGCGGACCGGTAAGCATGCCTTTGACGGGCTTCGTGGTCAGAGATTGAGCATACACGGTTTCTTCCGTCGTCATCGGCTTCAGAAATTCCACATCGCCATAAATGACCGGAGGCTTCACGCAGCGCGAGCCATAGGATTGCACCCAGCCGCCGGAGGTAAAGGCAAACCCGCCCAGCTTCTCTCCGAAAAACTCAACCATATCTGTACGCTCAAATTCGCCGTGCACCAGCACATCGAGCCCGATGTCCTCCTGGATCTTGATCCACTTGGCAATCTCCTCCTGAATGAACGTCTGGTACCGCTCTTGAGACCATTCACCCTTTCTCCAGCTTTGACGCGCTTTACGAACCTCCGTTGTTTGCGGGAAGCTGCCAATGGTCGTCGTTGGAAGCAAGGGGAGCTGCCATTTCTCCTGCTGCTTGTCAAAACGAATCTCAAACGGCGAAGTACGGCTGGACGGCTCCTCATGCCGGTTCGCGACAAGCTGCTGCACATGGGTCTTCTGGCGATGCAGTGATTGATTCAAGGTCTTCACGGCCGCTTCAGCGATATCAATCTCTTGCTGCAGGGCTTCTCTTCCTTGCTGCAACGCCTGCTTTAGAATCCTAATTTCGTCCAGCTTCTCCTCTGCGAACGCAAGGGCGTCCAGAAGAACAGGCTCCAGCTTGCTTTCCCCTTTTGTGCTCACTGGCACGTGGAGCAGGCTGCTCGACGGCTGAATCAAGACACGGTCCAGAGCCACCTGCTTGGCAATGGTCTCCAGAAGATTCAGCTCGCTATTGAGATCCGCTCTCCAGATACCCCGTCCGTCAATGATCCCCGCTCCCAGCACCTTGTCTTGCGGAAAGCCATGCTGCTCCAGCGCGCGGATATTGTCTGCTTTGCCATAAACAAAATCCAGGCCGATGCCGTCAACTGGAAGCTGAGTCACCGCAGGATAATACTCCAACGCATCAAAATACGTTTGCAGCATCAGCTTCAGCTGTGGAGCAGCCGAGCGCAGCTCGCTATAAATTCGGTTCAAGCTGGCCAGATCCTCTTCCGGCAGCGTCGTCACCAGGGCCGGCTCATCCAGCTGAACCCATTGCACGCCGGCAGCCTGCAGCTCTGCGAGCACTTGAGCGTACAGTGGAAGAATCCCATCCAGAACCTGCTGACGCTGCTCCGGCTGATACCCCTTGGACAGCTGGACAAAAGTATAAGGCCCGAGAAGCACCGGTCTGCCTTCAATGCCAAGCTCCTGCTTCGCTTCCAGATACGCCTCCAGCGGACGGTTGTGAACCAGCACCGGCTGCTTCTCTCCGAGTTCCGGCACAATATAGTGATAATTGGTATTAAACCACTTCGTCATTTCACAGGCTGTGGCATTATCGCTGCCCCGAGCCATCGCGAAGTAATGCTTCAGGGACGGCTTATCGCCCAGGCTGTCAAAGCGCTGTGGAATGAGTCCGAACATAAACGACACATCCAGCACATGATCGTACATGGAGAAATCATTGACCGGAATCCAGTCAATCCCTTTCTCCTGCTGCAGTTTCAGATGCTTCAGGCGAATAGACTTCATCGTTTGCAGAAACTCCTGCTCCTCCAGCTTTCCGGCCCAGAATGCCTCCAATGCTTTCTTCCACTCTCGGTTCTCTCCGATTCTTGGATACCCCAAGCTTGCACTTTGTACGTTTGTCATAGTTTCCCCTCCCCAAATATTAACCCAATGTAACTGCTTTGTGTAAAAAAAAACAAGAAAAGGGCATCCTCACCTAAAGACATAGGTAAAGATGCCCGCCTGAAATGAAAGCTGCGTGCTTCTTACACCTCCCTATCTCCCGTAGGTATTGCAGTGTTTTCGAAACAGGCAGGTCTCCTGGCTCTCGGGATCATCGCAATCTGGCCGTCTTCCCAATCGACAAGGATGCCGATCAGTGACTTTAATGGCCAGGCTGCTTCTCCGTTACAGTGGCGGGACCGCGCCGGATTTACACCGGTCTTCCCTTTTAAGCAAAAGAGTACTCTCTTTCGCACCTGTTTCTCTCATATAAAGTTGTAGAGTTCAATTATAGCGGGCTACAATTTAGAACATCATAATACACATCCAAGAAAATGGCAATCTATTTTTTACTTTTCCGATGTTATTTATCGGATTTAATAGTTTTATAGGCTTTTTTCTTGAAAACGTACCTTTTACGAAGAGGCTTTGAGCTTCTTCAGCGCTTTGTGAATCCATATGGCAGAGATAACCCCGTCTCCCATCGCAGCTGTAGCCAGCTCGGAATGTACGGCGAGATCCCCGGCAGCCCATACATGCTCAGCTGTCGTCATTTTGGTGCGGGGGTCTGTGATGACATGGCGGTTATGCGCCAGCTCTGCCCCGAGCTGCTTCGCAAGTCCGGAATGCACCTGATTGCCGCCAAAAGAGACGAAGCCGCGCTCGGCCTCTATCATTTCTCCCGATTGGAGCTGAACCCCCTTCAGGCTCCCCTGCTCCTGCAGGATTTTTGCAGCAGGCTGCTCCATATATTGTATGCCGTAAGCTTCCATGGACGAGAGCAATTCCTGATCTACCGGAGTCTGCTCGTGATTGATATAGATCAGGTCCTTCGTCCGCTCCCGCAGCAAGAGTGTCATGCCCGCCCCGGATGAGCCGGAGCCCAGCACAACCGTTCTCCGGTCCTGAATCTCGTAGCCATCACAGTCTGGACACACATAGACACTCTCTCCCAGCGTTGGATACAGGCCCTCGATTTCCGGAATACGGTCACTCAAGCCGGTCGCTAGCAGCAGCGTTCTGGCTTCATACCGTGAACCCTGCGCTCCCTTCAAGATAAAGCCGTCTGACGTAGATTGAGCGGATTCAATAGAGTCCTCCGCGAACGCTACCCCGAAGGATTTCGCCTGCTGACGTCCCCGCCGGCGCAGCTCTTCACCGGAAATCCCCTCAGTCCAGCCCAATATATTGTTATATTTCTTACAGAGCGTCGAACGGCCCTGTCCCTGATCAATGACCAAAACGTCATAATCCACATATCTCCCTAACTGAATTGCAGCCTGGAGGCCTGCGATTCCGCCACCAACAATGATGCAGTCCTTCATCTCTGATCTCCATCTCCTTCGCTACTTTTTACCTAATACATTAAACCAAAAGAAGATGTTTTACTCCGGACACCATAGATCGTCGGTAAAGCGCCAAAAACCGCCCCTGTCAATATGAGGGCAGTGTCGTTTGGGACCCTCAAAGACAAGGAGCGGTTTCAATAGCTCATAGCAGATTGCTGCAGAGCCTCTGAATAATATGCCGGATACCGGCTATACTTTCTACAACTCTGCTTAATACAGGAGGTACATGATGAAAAAGATTCCAGACACATCCTCCCATTACGATGTCGATCTTTCTACTGTGGAATCCCAGCGCAATGATACGGTGGCTGAAGAGTTTCCAGATGGTCCTTATGGATCTTCACTTGAGGCTTCCATGGGTAAAAGTACGCCTTGGCGTGAGGAGCAGCGGCCGCCGAACCGTTTTGATTATGAGAACCGGGAGCTGCACGAAAACGATCCTCGGGACTTCCCAGGTGCCGACCAAACGATCCAGTCCGGCCACGATTAGAGCGTGCTTATTGGGTTCCCAGCATGATGCGGTCATCAGCGAGCTTGTGGCCGCTAATATTCTCGAATTCGCCGAGGAGCTGCTCTACCGTTAATCCCTTCTTCCGTTCTTCATCCACATCCAGAATGATTTCTCCTTTGTTCATCATGATCAGACGGTTTCCGAGACGAATGGCCTGCTCCATGTTGTGCGTCACCATTAATGTTGTGAGGTTCATATCTCGCACAATTTCATTCGTCAGCTTTGTGATCAGCTCGGCTCTCGCAGGATCCAGCGCCGCTGTATGCTCATCCAGCAGCAGAATCTGAGGTCTGGTAAAGGTAGCCATCAGCAGGCTGAGCGCCTGACGCTCGCCGCCGGACAAGAGTCCGACACGGGCCCGCAAGCGATGCTCCAGCCCGATGCCAAGCCGTTCCAGCTCCTGCTTGAACATGGCTCGCCGAGAAGAGGTAACGCCAACGCTGAAGCCCCGGGAGGCTCCGCGGCGGTAGGCCATCGCCAGATTCTCCTCAATGGTCATATTGGGCGCCGTTCCCGCCATCGGATCCTGAAACACCCGGCCGATCCAGCGGCTTCGGCGGTGCTCGGGAAGATGGGAGATTGAATGTCCGTCGATGCTTACTTCACCGGCATCCGGCTTCATCACGCCCGAGATGATATTCATGAGCGTTGATTTACCCGCCCCATTACTGCCAATGACCGTTACAAAATCGCCAGGCTTCATGTCCAGGCGGATGTCCATCAGAGCCACCTTTTCATCAACAGTGCCGGGATTAAACAGCTTGGATACATGATTCATCTTCAGCACAATCAAGCACCTCCATTGCCGGAACCCGACAGAATTTCTTCTGATCGCCTGCGCGCCATTGAGCGCTGCCTCATTGATCGGCGAACGGTTGGAACTACCAGCGCGATAATAACGATCAAAGCGGTGATCAGCTTCAGATCGGACGATTCCAGCCAGTCAATTTCATAGGCCAGAGCGACCACAATTCGGTAAATCACAGAGCCGACCACAACCGCCAGCGTAGTGCGAAAGATCGATCCCGTCCCCAGGATGGCTTCACCGATGATGACGGAGGCGAGTCCGATCACGATCATGCCAATGCCGGACGAAATATCAGCAAAGCTTGACTGCTGCGCAACCACCGCGCCCGACAGCGCCACCAGACCATTGGAGAGGCTTAGGCCCAGAATCTTGGTCATGTCAGTGTTAACGCCGAAGCTGCGGATCATCCGGGCATTGTCCCCGGTCGCGCGAAGCGCAAGGCCCAGATCCGTCCGAAAAAAAACATCCAGCAAAAGCTTGCCCGCGACGACAATGATCAGCATCAGCCAAAGCGGATCCCATGTGGAAAAGATGTCGTCACTGCCGCTTAAAGAAATCAGCGGCTTGCCCAGAATACGCATATTAATGGAGTACAGGGCAATCATCATAATAATACCGGACAGCAGTCCATTAATCTTACCCTTCGTATGAAGCAGCCCTGTGCAGACACCGGCGAGCATGCCGCCGCCGAATGCCGCGAGCGTCGAAATCCAGGGATTCACACCGTGAGTAATCATCACCGCCGCGATGGCCGCGCCTGTCGTGAAGCTCCCGTCTACCGTCAGGTCCGGAAAGTCAAGAATGCGGAACGTAATATACACGCCAAGTGCCATAAGCGCATACAGCAATCCCAATTCAATCGGACCATCCAGGTTGCTTATAAAATCAAAGATGAAGTCAAACAAATGTGGAAACCTCCTTCAGGATTAAGGAAGGCGCGGGCAGTTTCAGCTCCCGCGCCTCACTATTTACTCAATAATGTTATTCTCCGGATCCTTCACTTCCTGCTTCATGTCATCCGAAATCGTAATTCCGTAGTCCGCTGCTGCCTTGACGTTCAGGATCAAGTCCAGCTTATCCGGGAAGGTAACCTCCATCTCTGCCGGCTGCTTGCCATTTTTCAGCACCTCAACGGCCATTAATCCCACTTGGTAGCCGTGGTCAAAATATTTGAAGCCTACCGTAGCAATGGCGCCCTTCTCAACGGTATCGCGGTCACTGGAAAAGAACGGAATCTGGTTCTCCTTCGCAGTTTGGATGATTGTATCCACACCGCTGACGACATTGTTATCCAGTGTAATGAAGAAGGCGTCTGCCTTCCCTACGAGCGACTCGGCTGCCTGCTTCACCTCCGAGGTGTTCGTTACCGGGGCCTTGATCAGGGTCATGCCGAGTTCCGAAAGGGCTTCCTCCGCAGTCTTGGACATGACTACCGCGTTAGCCTCGCCCTCATTAATGATCAAGCCGACCGTTTTGATTTCTGGAAAATGATCATGGATAAAGGTCATCAGCTGCTTTGTTGCTTCCGGGTTCGTGTCCGATGCGCCCGAAACATTGCCGCCCGGCTGCTTCAGATCGGAAACCAGCTTCGCATCCACGGGATCAGTAACTGCTGCGAACAGGACCGGCTTGTCGGTAACATTCTCTTTTACGACAATTGCAGATTGTGTAGCGATCGCAAGCACAAGATCAGCGTCAGTATTCTTCAGCTTCTGACCAATGGACAGATTATTCGTCGGGTCCGCCTGCGCATTGTTCATATCGACCTTCAGGTTATCGTCTTCGGTGATGCCATTGTCTTTCAGCGCCGCCAGAATTCCTTCTCTGGTTGCATCCAGTGACGGATGCTCTACATACTGGGAAATTGCGATGCTGTAAGATTGCTCATTTGAGCCTTCACCAGTGGACCCGCTGCTTGTATCCGGCTTGTCACCGCAGCCTACTGCAGTCAGCAGCAGAGCCGATAAGCTTAAAGATAACCATAACTTGTTCTTTTTCATTGTGAATGAACCCCTCTCTCTTCTACATAATTCTGTTTCATGAAAGACAAAAAGCGACACCGCTGAGACGCTTTTATCAATCAAAGCATTGGCGCGTAAAAAAGTTTTGAACAACGGTTTATTAAGTCATTTTAAAGGTTTAACGCCGATTCCGTCAATGTGATTTTCAAACGGGGGTAACTTCGGCTTCTAAGCTGGGCCGCGGGATTTAAAGGCAGCCCCTCCCAAAGTTTCTATACATTAAAGTTGACTAAGACCAGGATTTTCACTACAATTTTATGAGCATGTTTCATGCCTGTCAGACCGAAGCCAAGAAGAAGGAAATCTACCATAGAACAGGTGATATAGATGAATAACGAACAATCTCAAAGCCATCAGCCTCCGTATCAGATTTTGCTGTATTATAAGTTTGTAACGATTCCGGATCCGGAGTCCTTTAAAGATGAGCATCTTCAGTACTGCAAGGAGCTGGGCGTCAAGGGCCGGATTCTGATCGCGTCAGAAGGCATTAACGGAACAATCTCAGGAACTGTAGAGCAGACCGAAGCTTATATGCGCCATATGAAGGCAAACCCGCTGTTTGCCGATATGGTATTCAAGGTTGATCCTGCCGAGGAGCACGCCTTCCGCAAAATTTTCGTTCGTCACCGGGAAGAGCTCGTTACCTTCCGTGTCGATGAAGAGCTGGATCCTAACGTGATTAGCGGTAAACGTCTGTCCCCGAAGGAGTTCTACGAGACTTTGCAGCGCGAGGATGTTATCGTACTCGATGGTCGCACTGATTACGAATATGACCTGGGTCATTTCCGTAACGCAATCCGGCCTGATGTAGACTCTTTCCGTGAATTCCCGGAATGGATCCGCGAGAATATGGGGCAATTCAAAGACAAGACGATTCTTACGTATTGCACCGGCGGCATCCGCTGCGAGAAGCTGACGGGCTTCATGATGAAGGAGGGCTTCCAGGATGTTGCTCAGCTGGAGGGTGGCATTGTAACGTACGGCAAAGACCCCGAGGTCCAGGGCAAGCTGTTTGACGGTAAATGCTATGTATTTGACGAGCGAATTTCAGTACGCATTAATAACACGGATGAGGATGTTGTGGTCGGCAAGTGCCATCACTGCGGCAAGCCTGCTGATACCTTTATCAACTGTGCCAACGATGCCTGCCATCTGCAGCATATTTGCTGTGAAGCCTGCGAAGAGCAGCATCATGGCTTCTGCAGTACTTCCTGTGAGGAAACCGTAGCCGCAGGCTAATCTGGTTCATTCACTGGACATACATTCAAAACAGGGATGTCAGCCCGGATCGGGTCGACATCCCTGTTCTTTTATGGCTCCAGATAGAGGGCTAGCTCTCCCTCAATCGCACGCTTGATGTTCTCTACACATTCCTCCGTGGTTGCACCAATGACTCTTTTGCCATTGACCAATGCATAAGGACGGAGCTTGCATAGTCCACACAGATTCATACAGTCTGCACGCATGACGGCGATTTCGGGGTACAGCTCTTCCAGCCGTTCCAGCTCCAGAGCACTCATCAGATTACTATCACAGATTTCTACAATGACAATTCCCATAACATCACCACCCCCATTATAGGTAGGGGGATTTTTAATGTCAAATCTAGAAATGGTAAAGCCTCCTGCAAGAGGAGGCTTGTGTAGAGAGCATTAGTGAAGCAGCGATTCTGCTCCGTCAATGTAGACTTCTGTACCGGTAATATGGGAGGCGTCATCGGAGGCCAGGAACAGAACCAGCTTCGCAACCTGCTCCGGCTGACCAGGACCTTCCGCCAACGGCTGATGATACTCAATCGGAATTCGAACCTCTTCAACCTCGGGCTTCTCTTCCATCGATTCGTCAATGTTGGTGGAGATCGCACCCGGACAGATCGCGTTAACCCGAATCTTGAATTGAGCCAGCTCCAGCGCAGCCATCTTCATAAAAGCAACCTGCCCGGCCTTCGTCGTACTATAGGCAGACATGCCAAAGCTCGTGAAGGTCCGGTTTCCGTTGATGGAGCTCGTAATAATGATGCTGCCGCCTTGATCTTTCAGATGAGGAATCGCATATTTAACGGTGGCAAAGGTGCCCCGCAGGTTCGTGTTAATGGTCTGATCCCATTCATCCAGCTCCAATGATTCGATCGGGCTCTTGGTTCCGTTAATCCCTGCATTGGCGAACACAATATCAATGCCGCCCCACTGTTCAATGGCCTGCTTATAGCATTCCACCAGCGACTCCGGCTTCGAAATATCACAATTTCCGCTCAGAGCTTCACCACCCTCAGAGACGATCTTCTCTCTGACCTCTTTTACGGAATCTGAATTAATGTCGATTAACAATACCTTAGCCCCATGCTTGGCCATGAGAAGGGCAGCTGCACGTCCGATTCCTGAGCCAGCGCCGGTGATGACGGCAACCTTACCTTCCAAACGTTTCTCTGACGACATGAGTACAACACCCTCCTTAGATAGTCATAACACTTCAACAGCATGTTATTACATACCCTAAGGGCTTGCTCTCTGAATCTGTCATCTTACAATAATTGTAATAATGACCATCAAAATTAATAATTTAGGTCATAAACCATTTCAATTTCAGAATCTCTATCGCTCTGATGGTCCTGATCATTCAAAGACCGCAGGCTTCACACATACAGGCTTGGATTGAGCAACAGTCTTTCCAGTATAGGTAAGCGTGCCATCCTCCTGATTCACCTCGTACATAACCAGGTTATTGCCGTCCCGATTCGCCACGGTCAAGAAGCTCTCACCTGGCAGCATACAGAAATGGCGCGGGTGGCCACCCTCCGTAGAAATATGCTGAAGAAGCTCCAGCTTGCCGTTTTCAGGGTGTATTCTATAAACGGCCAGGCTGTCATGTCCGCGGTTTGAGCCGTACAGGGTGCGACCATCCTTCGACACCGCAATTTCTGCACACCCATTCTCTCCTTCAAACCCTGCAGGCAATGTAGAAACGGTCTGCTGTTCTGTCAGCTCACCGGTTGCTGCCTTGTAGCTGAACGCTGTGATTGTAGAATTCAGCTCATTAATGACGTATGCATATTGCCCGTCAGGATGAAATGCCAAATGACGCGGACCGGCTCCCTGCTTCAGATCAACCACATGACGATTGCTCAGCTTACCAGCCTCTGCATCAATCTGAGATACCATGATTTTGTCTAGCCCTAAATCCTGAGCCATAATGTACTGCTCGTCCGGGCTGAAGAAGACAGAGTGAGCTTTAGGCTTGTCATTCTCTGTCGCTTGAAAAGCGGTGTGACTATATTCCTCCAATAGCTGTGATGGAATCCCGTTCTCATCCAGAGATACCAGATCGACAAAGCCTCCATGATAGCTGGAAAGCAGCAGGTATTGACCCTTCTCATCTCGTTGGATGTGGCAGGTGGAGCTGCCGCTGAAATTGCTGCGCGATAGCAGCTTCAATGTTCCTGCTTCGACATCAATGGCAAAGGTCACCACTTCGCCGCGCTTCTGTCCATCCTGCTCCGTCTCACCAATGGCATACAGCAGTCTTCGCTTCGGATCTACATTTAAAAAGGTAGGATTCTTGAGGCCTGCTTGCTGATCCAACAGCTCTAAATCCCCGCTTTCAGGATGAAACGCATACACGCATATTCCCGTCTCATGGCTTTCAGCATAAGCACCTGTAAACACCAATACCTTGCCTTCATTGCTTGTATTTCTCATCATCGTTAAGTTCTCCTTTCAGCTTTCGCGTAAGCTATGGCTTCACCGCGTTCCTTGTTCTCATGTTATGTTACACTTCATCGTTGTTCAAAATCAATGCAGCTGCTGTTTGCCGCGAGATCAGACAGGGTATGTACATCTATACAGGCTGGACACTTTAGGTTCGGATCGAATCGGATCAAACTGACCTGACTGTACAGACATACGTTATCATAACCCTTGAAGGAGGAATTTTCCATGAATCAGCCATCTGGAGAAGAAGTCAGAAATGAACAAAGCACGGAAACCGACTCCCAGGAGCAGCGCAACAAAGTGAAGAACGGAAGTGACATCGAGCCGCAGGCAGAAAACTGGAATCCGCGCAGCGAAGAGAACACCTCCAGTTCCCCAACCAACGAATAAAGTTCCTGTCACGCCCCGAGAACATTTCTCGGGGCGTGAGCTATGTAATCTTAAAGAGAAGACCGTCCCGCTATCCACTCCCCTGATTTGTTACAGAAAGGGAGTGGATGGCCATGGACGGTCTTTATTTAGGCTGTATTTAAAAATTGAATATTTATGAGTTCAAATCTTAGCCTTCCAGAAGCAAAGATTCCGGATCCTCCAGTAGCTCTTTCACCGTTACGAGGAAGCCTACCGCTTCTGCTCCATCTACGATCCGGTGATCGTAGGAAAGAGCGATATACATCATTGGGCGGTTCTCGGAACGCTCGGCATCAATGGCTACCGGACGAAGCTGGATTTTATGCATGCCCAGAATACCGACCTGTGGAGCATTCAGGATTGGAGTGGACAGCAGAGAGCCGAACACGCCGCCATTCGTGATGGTAAAGGTGCCTCCCTGAAGCTCGGACAAGGACAGGGTGTTGCTGCGCGCTTTATTCGCGAGATTCACAATTTCCTTCTCGATGGCAGCGAAGCCCATCCGATCCGCGTCGCGAACAACCGGAACTACAAGGCCTTCCTTGGCAGATACGGCAATGCCGATATCATAGAACTTCTTCTCTACGATGTCATCCCCATCAATTTCAGCATTCAGCAGAGGGTAACGCTTCAAGGCGCCAACCACTGCTTTTGTGAAGAAGGACATAAAGCCCAGGTTCACGTCATGCTTATCCTTGAAAGCATCCTTCCGGCGCTTGCGGACGTCCATGATCGCAGTCATATCCACTTCGTTAAAGGTTGTCAGCATTGCTGCGGTCTGCTGTGCCTGCACCAGACGATTCGCAATCGTCTGACGGCGGCGGGACATCCGCTTGCGCTCGACCGGCTTGCCGCCAAACTCTGAAGCTGCTGGAGCAGCTGCAGCCGGGCTGCTTTCCTGTTTAGGTGCAGATGCAGACGGCTTGCTGCTGGACTCATTGTGGTTCTTGACATCCTCATGGTAAATCCGGCCGTTCGGATCGCGTCCCTGAACCTGGTTCAGATCAATGCCGCGCTCTCTCGCAAGCTTGCGGGCTGAAGGAGAAGCGGTCAAACCGCTATTGTCTGCAGGCTCAGCAGCAGCAGCCGGCTGAACCGGCTTCTCTACCGCTTCCTTCGTCACTGCACCCTCAGGCGCAGCCTGGGTTTCGGCAGGCTTGGACGGCGCCGCAGCGTCATTGCTTTGCGCTGAAATGCGGCCAATGACCTCGCCGATTGTCACATTGTCACCCTCCTGGCGGAGGATTTGCTCGATGACGCCCTGGTCTTCTGCGCTGATTTCAAGGTTTACCTTATCCGTCTCCAGCTCCAGCAGCACGTCGCCTACCTGAACCTGATCCCCTTCTTTAACATGCCATTTAAAAATTGTTCCTTCAGTGATTGATTCGCCCATAGCCGGTACAGTAATTTCGCTCACAGCCGTTACCTCCCCAATGAGATCTGATGATTGATAGTTTTACGATTCAGAGCAAAGGACGTGATGCTTTGTTGCTCATAAGCATGCACATCTTGGTATCCACTGGCAGGACTTGAGCGCTCCGGACGTCCATTATAGCGTACTTCTACTTCTTTGCCGGCAACTTCACGGATGCGCGGCTCCATATAGCTCCAGCCTCCCATGTTCTGCGGCTCCTCTTGAACCCACAGTACTTCCTTCAGGCTCGTCAACGGCTTCAGCATGGCTGCAATCTCTTCCTTCGGGAATGGATACAGCTGTTCTACACGCACAATATGCAGCCAGGAGAAATCTTCTCCCTCTTGCTTATCAAGTGCTTCTTCCAGATCAATCGCTACCTTACCCGAGCACAGGATCAGACGCTCTACCTTCTTCGGTGTTTGTCCGAGGCCCGGCTGCGGAATGACTTCCTGGAAGGAGCCTTCGCTAAAGTCTGTGATGGCAGAGGTTGCACGCGGGTTCCGAATCAAGCTCTTCGGAGCCATCAATACGAGCGGCTTCGCATCCTCTGTGTTCAGCAGACTGGCTTGACGGCGCAGCAGATGGAAATACTGTGCTGCTGTAGTCAGATTAGCGACCATCCAGTTATCTTCACCGCTCAGCTGCAGGAAACGCTCCAGTCTTGCACTGGAATGCTCTGGACCCTGACCTTCATAGCCATGAGGCAGCAGCATAACGAGGCTTGACTTCTGTCTCCATTTGGAGCTGCCGGAAGTAATGAATTGGTCAATAATAACCTGGGCACAGTTTGTGAAATCACCATACTGAGCTTCCCAGATTACGAGCGTTTCAGGTGAATATACGTTGTAGCCATATTCAAATCCCAGTACAGATTCCTCAGAGAGTGGACTGTTATGAATAGCGAACGATGCTTTCGCCTGCGGCAGGCGGTGCAGCGGACAGAATGTTGAGCCGTTCACGGAATCGTGAAGCACCAGGTTACGGTGTGCAAAGGTTGCCCGTTCAGCGTCCTGACCGGTAATCCGGATCGGATTGCCATCGGCAATAATAGAAGCAAAAGCCAATGTTTCCGCATGGCCCCAATCTACCTTCTCGCCTTCATTCAGCGCCGTGCTGCGGCGCTCCAAAATACGCTTGAGCTTCGGATAGACCGTGAAACCCTCCGGCCAGTTCAGCAGCTCCCGGTTGATCTCCCGCAGCTGCTCCAGAGCCACGCCCGTCTTCGCCTTCGGCTTCTTCTTGTCTCCGCTCGGCTTGATGTTCAGCAGCACGTGATCAGAAGACTCGCTGTTCTTCACGATATCGTACGCCTCTTTCAGGCTGCTCTGAACCTTAGCCTTCAGCTGATCGGCTTCCTCCGCAGTAATCATCTGCTGCTGGATCAGTGTATCTACATAAAGATTGGAGACGCTGGCATGATTCTTCACCTTCTGATAGATGAGAGGCTGCGTCGTTTCCGGATCATCGGTCTCGTTGTGGCCGTATTTTCTATAGCCCACGAGGTCGATCAGAATGTCCTTCTTGAATCGGTTGCGGTATTCGCTTGCGAGACGGGCAGCAGAAATACAAGCCTCCGGATCATCTGCATTGACATGGATAATCGGAATCTCGTAGCCTTTAGCCAGATCACTCGCATAGTAAGTCGAACGGGAATCCCGGCCTTCAGTCGTAAAGCCGATCCGGTTGTTCACGATGACGTGAATGGTTCCCCCGTTACGGAAGCCCGGCAGCTTGTTAAAGTTCAATGTTTCCGCAACGACGCCTTCGCCTGGGAACGCAGAATCCCCGTGAAGAATAATCGTAACGGCCTTGTTCTCATCCTGCTTCGGATATCCAGGCTGTGTGCGGTCTTCTTGTGCAGCGCGGGTGAAGCCCTCAACGACCGGATTCACATATTCCAGGTGACTCGGGTTGTTCGCGAGGGTAACACGCATTTCATGCGCTTCCCCTTCCTTCACGAAGCGGTCTGCTCCCAGATGGTACTTTACGTCGCCGGTCCAGCCATAATTAATGCCCATTGTGCCTTCGGAAGGCACTAAATGCTTGTTCGTAGGAGCATGCATGAACTCCGAGAAAATCTTGCTGTATTCCTTCTTCAGGACATGAGCAAGCACGTTCAGGCGTCCCCGGTGAGCCATACCGATCAATACAGAATCGACATGCTCATGGGCCATTTCCCGAACGATCTCATCCAGCATTGGAACCAAAGCATCATTGCCCTCTACAGAGAAGCGCTTGGCACCTACGAAATTACGATGAAGGAAATCCTCGAACTGCTCTGCTTCAAACAGACGCTTGAGCAGGTGATGACGTTCTTCCTTGCTCAGGACAATCTGATGCACCACGGATTCAGCATGGCTGTTCAGCCAGTTCCGCTCTTCTTCCTCATGCACATGACTGAATTCATAAGCGATGGTGCCTGTATATATTTGATGAAGTCTCTGAATCGCTTCCCAGCCGTTCTTAACATCCTCTGGAGCTTCGTCCCACACCACCTCCGCAGGCAGTGCTGTCAGGTCCTGCTGACTGAGTCCATAGGTTTCAGGCTGCAGAAGACGAGTATCCGCTTCGGCTGAGATCCCGATAGGATCAATGTCTGCGGCCAGATGACCATACGTTCTGATATTCCACACCAATTTCCCGGCATTTACACTTTTCTTCAGCATTTCACGGTTAAAGCCGGCTGCCGTTGCCTGCGTATCCGCTTTCTTTTCACCTTTTGCAAAGGATGGCGGCGGTCCCCAGTTCGCGAATAACTCGCGGTAAGCAGGATCTACAGACTCCGCATCCTCCAAAAATTTCTCATACTGCTCTTGGATGTACCCTAAATTCGGACCGTGGTACTTCTCCCAGGGTCCCTCTGCTGTTCGGTCAAGGGTCTTCATTGCTGACTCCCTCCGTCAGATTATTTTGATGGTTATGGACGGAATTTCCTAAACATTTTACATTCACATTATACTCTAAATAGCATCCCGTCCGAAAATAGCGCTTTTATATAATATTGATCTCGGAAACAGATGAATCCATAACGGCTTCTTATACATTCCATTGCATTTGCTCCAGCTTTGCAGGACCTGTAGGCAACCGAAGCAGCTTCTGAAGCTGCTTGGCATTGGCAGCAGCGTCTCCGCCGGAATTGTTATTAAAAATAATCCAGCAGGCCTTGGTGCTGCCCAGAAGCTGCTCCACGTGCGCCTTCCATTCCTCCAGCTCTTCTTGACTGTAACGGTATAGATACCGGGTCTCCCTCCAGTTATCCTTCCCGCTGGAATGCCAGCCGGAAGGATCTCTGCCGTGAAGCCGAACCATGACCGCATGCTCCTGAGTCGGTTGAAGCACGAGCGGTACGGAGCCTGTTCCGGCCTGCGGCTCATCTGCAATGCTATGAATCCAGCCCTCAGACCTCATAAAGTCAAGTGTCTTCTCGCGAAATTCCGGCGCAAACCAGCTCTGATGCCGAAACTCGAGCGCTACCGGATAGTCCTGCATCCACTCTCGGGTCTTTTTTAGAATATCCACATTTTTCTTATCACAGTCAAACCACGGCGGATACTGAAACAGGACCGTTCGAAGCTTACCTTCCTCCTTCAGCACGTTTACGGAGTTCTGAAAGGCTGTGAACATGGATCTGGAATCATCGTAGTCATGTTTTCCACGCTCATGACCGGTCATCCCCTGGTAAGCCTTGACGATAAATCCGAATGTGTCCGGCGTTTGTGCGCTCCACTTCTGCATTCGCTCCCGTGAAGGGATTGCATAGAAAGAATTATCCATCTCGAGGATGTCGAAATGCCGGGCATACACAGCCAGCTTCTCTCCTGCCTTTGTACCCGCCTCGTACAGATCATCATGATCTCCCCAGCCGGACAAGCCAATATGAATATGGCTCGGAGAAGCTTGTTCCATGGTCCTCACTCCCTGCCTTGTCCTGATTCATTTTATATTAACCGTTTTACAGTCACTTCAAAAGCTGCTGCCTATGCCCTCACTTCTCAACCAAATAAAAAGCATGCCCGGTTCCGGGCACGCTAGACACTTCATATGCATTTAAAGACTATCGCCATTCCCAGGAATGACCAATGTATGGTCCAGAATAAACCGGATTTCCTGTTCGGTTAAGTAGGAACGCTCCAGCAGGTCCCGGATTTTTCGCTCATGCCTGCTGACCAGCTCCAGAAAGTCTTCCAGTTCCTTTATGGCTTCAGCCGCCATCCTGACTCCCCCCTACGGTTAGACTTGCATCTAACCAGTACGATACAGGAGGGCTGTTACCACAGCATTAGCGCTATGTAAAATGAACAGCAGCCTGAGTTAATTTTTGTCCCCATGAAAAACAAGCCTGCCGGACAGCACCCCCTCCTCAATCTCCAGGATCCCCCATGAATACTGCGGCTGTCTTCGCTTGTCTGTCGGCGAACCGGGATTCATCAACAGGATCCCCCTTTCTTCCCGTAAAACCGGAATATGGGAGTGACCATAGATAATGCACTGGATGTTATCCATATTCTCAAAGGCCTGCAGCGCACGCTGCTCGGTCGTTCCCTTGGAGCCGTGACCATGAACGATTCCGATCACGACACCTTGCACTTCAATTACTTTGGTGAGCCCCAGCTGCAGCTTAAGCTCTTCGGGATCTGCGTTGCCAATTACGCCCTCCACAGGAGCGAGCATGGATAATGCTTGAAAGACGTCAGGATGGCTCCAGTCACCTGCGTGAATAATCAGGTCGCAGGCGGAGAGCTCTTCTGTCAGCCTGCTCGGCAGCTGCTTCGCCATTCTTGGCATATGTGTGTCCGCCACGACCCCGATACGAAAGATCATGAATATCAGCCTCCTAAACCGTGCACGAATTTCTCTTCATTCCAAATCTAGAATGAGGGGCCAGCATCCTGAATATATTGAGTACAGGCTGTCAATGGCAAGCCTATTCTAGTCAATGCGAAGGAGAGAAGCGCATGAGTGTGTTGCTCAGCTATATTTTTCTTGGATTATCCTTGTCCGCTCCGATTGGTCCGATCAATGCCGCACAGCTGGATAAAGGGCTGAAGAAAGGATTTCTGCATTCCTGGCTTCTCGGCGTTGGTGCCGTTCTCGCGGATATTGTGTATATGGTGCTGGTCTATATGGGTGTCGTTCACTTTGTAAGCACGCCGTTTGTGCAGACGTTCTTATGGGCCTTCGGCGCCTTCGTGCTGGTGTATACCGGTATTGAGAGTGTTTTATCGGCCGGCAAAGTAAATGTCAGCGCCCATCACCAGGATGATTCGCTGCTGGCTTCTGTACGTACCGGCTTTCTTATGGCACTGTCCAACCCCATGACGATTCTGTTCTGGCTCGGCATCTACGGCTCGGTGATGGTCAAGACCGCTGCAGATCATGGTACCGGCGACCTGCTGCTCTTCAGCGGTGCCATCATCCTCGGCGTATTGATCTGGGATGTGGTCATGGCCGCAATCGCCAGCTCCTTCCGCAAGATGCTAAGTGACCGGGCCATTACCTGGATTTCAGTGCTTTCAGGTTTATCCCTTATCGGCTTTGGCCTGTATTTCGGCTGGCGGGCAGCTGCAGCACTGTTTGGGTAAGGCTATCGAACCGGCTTGGCCCGCAGCTTCGAGGCTGCTTTCCCCTTCCCTTGGAGCTTCTCTGCCTTGCGCCATACCGATTGCATGATAAGCACAACGGCCAGGATTAGCAGAATAAAGCCCAGGCTGATCCAGAAGCCCGGCCGGCTGGTGTGATGAAAAATAGAGCCGCTCACAGCGAGCAGTATGAGCAGCATGCCCGTATATCTTTTGACCTGTCCCCACTTGGTCAGCTTCAAGTTGCGGCCTGCCGACACCAGAATGAAGAACCAGTTGTACAGCAGCATTAATCCGGCAGCCGTCGTCAGGTACTCATAAATTTTGCCGGGCATCAGCAAAGAGAGCACGATGGACAGAAGGAGTCCGCCAGCCGTCAGACTAAGTGCATAGAGCGGCGTTTTTTGCTTAAACATTTTTTTGCTGAACAGCCCAGGGGCATCATGATCCTCCGACAACGTGACGAGCATCGTCGTAACTGCATACAGAGAAGCCACCATCGTTGAGAAGCCGGCCACAATCAGCACCGCATTAAAGACGTGGGGGACAAAGGGCAGCTGGTAAGATCCTAGAGCGACGATGAACGGGCTCTTGGTGGTGGAGAACTGGTTCCACGGCAGCAATGTTAAGGCCAGCCCCAAAGAGAAAATATAGATGATCGTCAGCACGATAATCATAACACGCCCGGATTTAGGTGCCTCCTTAGGATCCTTCAGCCGGATCGCCATTACGCCCATAACCTCAATCCCTCCAAAGGCGTAAAAGGCAAAAATAAGCGAGGACCACAGCCCGAGACCTCCGGTCGGAAACAGCTCGGCTGTTGACAACGGGACATTAGGCTTGATGCCGCCCGATAGCCAGCCCAGGAGCGCAATAACACCAATCACAATAAACATGACGATCGCAGCGACCTTGAGCACCGCCAGCACATTTTCCAATCGATCAAATACCTTGTTTCCGATCCAGATGACGAGCAGTCCCAGCACCGCATAGCCGGACGCGAACATCCACATCGGCACCTGCGGCAGCCAGAAGCTTGTGAACAGCGCAAGCGCCGTCATCTGGCTTCCCATAATTAACACCTCGGAGCACCAGTACATCCAGCCTGTAGAGAAGCCGGCCCAGCGGCCGTATGCTTTTTTGGCATAGGATCGGAAGGAGCCCTCCTGCGGGTCCTCTGCGGTCATCCTGGCCAGCACATCAAATACAATAAACGTTCCGGCTGCCGCGAGCAGAAAAGCAATCAAGATGGATGGTCCGCCAAGCTTGATGCCGAGGCTCGAGCCCAAGAAATATCCAGTGCCAATCGTAGAAGCAACACCAAGCAGTGAAAGCTGCCACCACTTTAAGGTTTGCTTGTCTTCCTTGACGCCGGGCTTTGCTGCTGCTTTTGTATTGCTCATCCTGCTCATTCCTCCTGCCTAAAGTGTAACGGCTTGTGAAGCTTATTATGTCTTTAGGCAAGTAAGGCTAATCTGCAAAAAAACCGGAAACCAGCGCTCCTTCTGACGCTGAATTTCCGGAATATCATAGAACTACATAAAATCAAGGAAAACGACAAACACTGGCTCATAGAACCTGTATTGCTAAGAAAGGATGGGCCTTTTATGAGCCAGACACATTACCCCTGGTACATTGTCGGTATTCTTGTGATCAGTGCTTTATTGTTATTTATGTTTGACAGGCATTTGCTCTCGACCAAGAGTCAGGGAGATAAAGCCGCCGTGCGTTCACTGGGCTGGATTCATCTGATTATTGCCGGTGCCGGACTGATTGTACTGCTCATTTATGCAGCATCCATCGGCTGAAAGAGATTCATAAAGTCCAACGCCACTCACCAAGGTGATCGCCACATGGTCACCCATCTGCCAATCCAGGCATCTCGGAATCTGCACGCTTCATGAGAGTATGCATCTCTGCAAAAATCTCGCTCAGCTGAATCGGCTTCATAATGTATGCATCCGCGCCGGCAGCCCTGCACTGCGCCTCATCCTCATCATTTGCCCGCGCTGACAGCATAATAACAGGAAGCTGTTCATAGGCTTCTACCTGGCGGAGGCGCGTTAAGGCCTGTAATCCGTCCAGCTTCGGCATCATTCGATCCATCAGAACAATGTCCACCTGCTCGCCGGAGGCTAAAATGTCCAGACCTTCATCCCCATGCTGAGCAGTAAGCACGTTCAAATTGGCCTTTTCCAGCGCGTTCGCGAGCCCGTATACATTACGAATGTCATCATCCACAATCAGTACGGTTTGTCCCTCAAACCTGTAATTTACAGGCTCATCGGAGAAGCCTTCTTCTCCGTCTTCATCCCCCGACCCTTCAGAATCTGAAGGAGGACTGCCGCTCTCCAGGCTCGTTGCAGCCTCCGGCTGCGAGAACATCTGCTGATCCAGCAGAGCCGGCGGCCTTGCCGGGAGGAGCAGCGTAAATGTACTGCCTTCGCCTACCTTGCTCTGCGCCTCGAGATGACCACCCAGCATTCGGGCCAGCTGAAGCGATATGGTCAGCCCGAGCCCTGTGCCGCCGTATTTCCGGGCCGTGGATTCATCTCCCTGACGAAACGCCTCGAACACCGGAGCCAGATTCTCCTCCGCAATTCCGATGCCGGTATCCGTAACCTTGAACGCGATCATCCTGCCCTGCGGCCTCGACCCTTCTGCCGCCGTTTCTTCCAGCATTGCGATGGATAACGCAACCCCGCCGGACTCCGTAAATTTAATGGCGTTAGACAGCAAATTCCGCAGAATTTGATGAAGCCGCAGTCCATCCGAGCAAAAGGCATCGGGAACATCAGGCTCAATATGCACGCTCAGCTGCAAATTCTTCTCCTCTGCCTGCTTGCCGAACTGGTTCACGACCATTTCCGGCAGCTCCGTTACATTAACCATATCCATCTCGATTTGCAGCTTGCCGGCCTCCACCTTCGATAAGTCCAGAATGTCATTGATCAGATTCAGCAGCTCCGTACCTGATTTATGAATGACCGAAGCATAGTTCTGCTCCTCCTCCGACAAATTGCCGTTCTTGTTCTCGGACAGAATCTGTGACAGAATCATCATGCTGTTCAGCGGAGTGCGGAGCTCATGGGACATGTTTGTCAAAAATTGCGATTTGTATTTAGACCCTTGCTCCACCTGCTCCGCATAGCGTTCAATTTCGCTGGCAGCAAACAGGGCAGCGTTCTTCTGCGCTTCCAGCTCATGGTTCAGCTGACGCGTCTCGGCCGACTGAACCTGCAGCTCCTCGGTTTGGCTCTGCAGCTCTTCGGTTTGAGCCTGCAGCTCTTCCGATTTCAGCTGCAGCTCCTCGTTCAGGGCCTGAGATTCCCGGTAAAGCTTCTGAATCTCCAGCTTGCTCTTCATGGATCCCAGCGCTTGTCCAAACACATGCAGCAGCTGCTCCATAAGCTGCATGCAGGCGGCATCTAATGGCTTGAATAAGGCAAGCTCCAGCACGGCTTCCACATTGTCATCCGTCATAATCGGCGCTACGATCAAACAGCTTGGCTCAGCATCCCCCAGTCCGGATTCAATCCGGACATAGTTGGACGGTACGTCCTCAAAGGTTAATATCCTCTTCTCCACCGCGCACTGTCCAACCAGTCCCTCACCCGGCTGGAACCGGTCTCTCACTTTATTCCAGGGCTCGCCGTCGGGATCGGCAAACGCGGACGCCTTCATGAGATGCTGATCCTCATGCTGCAGGAAAAGCGCGGCATAAGGCGCGCCAAGCACTCTCGCTGCACGGTGCGTAAAAAACCGGGTCAGCATGTCCAGCTTGTCGGCGTTCTGAAGGAGTGTCGTCATGGCGGTCACCTGATCCTTGATCCAGGCCTGACGGCTTACGCTTTCCAGCAGCTTATTGGTTTCCTCGGCGAGCGTGTATACCTCATCCCGGGTCGTAACTACAATTCTGCGGGACAGATTGCCTCCCTTGGCGATCTCCCGGATCGTCTCCGACACCTGGTTGATCGGCTTCACGATGGTTCTGGAAATAATGAAAGCTCCGGCCAAGGTAGCCAGTGCGATCCCGCTCCAAAGGCCATACATGGTCCACAGCAGCTCGAGGTTGCGGCTCTTCATCTGATCCACCCTTGCGGCCGTCAGCTCTCTTTCAGCTGTGCGAAAGACGGTAAACTGATTTCGCAGCACATCCATCGTGGACTTCCCGGGATCATTGATAAAGAACTGCAGAGCTTCTTCATCCTGTCCGGCCTGCTTGATCCGAACGGCAGGCTGCCCTGCGGTTTCAATCCACTTCTCAATATTGTTCTTGATCGCTGCAAGATCGTTAATTTGATTGTCATTGTTCTCGATCAGCCGGATCAATTTGTTATAATCCGACTCCCAGGTGGACAAGGCTTCCTCATAAGGCTCCAGATATTCCGGATCTCCAGTGATCACGAAGCCACGCTGTCCATTCTCCAGCTCCAGCAGGCTTTTCTCGATTTCATGGGCGAGGCGGTGCACCTCAATGTCATGGCGGCCGATAAAATCGGCCTCCTGATGCAGCACGGCCATACGGCCGGAGACGACCCACAGGAATGCGCCCAGACAGGCGATCACCAGCAGATAGCCGATAATAATTTTTACTCTGATATTAAACGCACGGCGATTCGGCGGCAAAGGACTGGCCTCCCCCTGTAATGTCGATCTGCTCATTTAGTCAATATAGTATTTCGGTTCGGGTCGAATCACTTTCTTGAGGAGTGCAAGATCTGCCTCCAGGCGGCTCACCGCCTCCTCCATCACTGCCGGGTCAATGCCCGGCTTCTCCTGCTCTGGACGCAGCCCGGCTTTCAGATCACGAATAATCATTTGCTGCTCCTGCCATTTATCCATCAAATCCGAGATGGTTGCATAAAAGCGTTCGTAATCCTTAATGACATCGTCCAGAAAGGTATCCACCTCTTGAGCGTCATAGCCTCTCAGCTTCGTATTGAATTCCTTCTCGTGTATGGACAGGGCATCCATCTGAATGCCCAGCTGACGGAACAGCTTTCTTTGCTTGTCTAATCTTCGTTTCATGTGTTCATCCATCAATAATCCCTCCACTTTCGGGAACAGCTTGCTGACTGTACCCGAGCATTGTTGTACCTGATCCAGGACATATCAAAATCATGCTTGCTTTCTATGTAGACCATCTGCTTCTCGTTCATCTCGTTCATGGAGTATCCACGCCTTTTCTTCGCTGAATGATTGCACTGCCCTTCCTCGGGGTAAGGAGACTACATGAAAGTCCGGCATCACCTCTTATTATAATATGGAAGGGAAGGTTATAGATATGAGCCATTTGAGCGAAAAACAACAGGAAACGTTAAAAGCGCGCCTTCAGGAAGAAAAAGAGCGGCTGGAGCAGCATTTCGGCCCGCAGGAAGGAGATCAGGACGAAAGGCTGTCTGATGAATCGTTGAGAGAGTCTACAGGAGAACTGAGCTCTGCTGATAATCATCCCGGGGATATCGGTACCGAAACCTTTGAACGCAGCCGGGATCTGGCGATCGATGAAAGCTTGACCCAGGAGCAGGATGACATTGAGAACGCTTTTGAGCGTATGGAAGAAGGCACGTATGGCACTTGTGCTGAATGTGGACAGGATATTCCTTATGAGCGGCTGGAAGCCATCCCATATACCGCTTATTGTGTAGAGCATACCCCGGAGCAGAATCGATCGGACCGGCGCCCTGCCGAAGAAGAGGTCATCACGACACCTCCCGGCGGAGCAGGTATTCACCGCCAGCAGGCTGAAGGAAAATTCGATGATGCAGGGGCCTGGGATTCGGTGGAGCAATACGGAACAGCGACCTCGCCGGCGATGGATGTCGAGCCCGGTGAGGATGATTACCACAATGAAGGCAAGGCGTAAATAATGACATTTCAAGGCTTGCAAACAGCCGGCAGTCCATCTGCCGGCTGTTTGCGTATGTTTCATAGCCCTAAAAAGGTTAAGGAATAAGAACCCGGCTTGACGTGTGAATAGCCCGCTGACAGGCATCAATGACCCTCATGTTATAAATGGCATCGTCCATGCCGTAGGGCAGCGGAACTCCGTCCAGCACTGCTGCAGCCATAGCATCCGCCTGCAGCGCAAAGTGATTATGCGCCCCCAGCTTTTCTTCCCGGGTGCCCCGGGGCGTATGAATCAGAATTTGAGCCTGGTCTTCCATCCGTTCCCAGCCGAACGCAGATGGAAGCTCGATGCGTCCTTCCGTGCCGGCAATTTCGAGGCTGCACCTTGAATAAGCCCACATGCCGCACTCAAAGGTCAAGCCCAACCCTTCTTCAAACTCCAGCATGCCGTGAGCCATCATATCGACTCCATCATGCTCTTCGGAGAACATCGCATGACAAGTGACGGCTCTGGGCTCCATCCCGTAGATCATGCGGGCGGCGGAGATCGGATAGCAGCCCACGTCGTAGACAGAGCCTCCGCCCATTTCCCGGCTGTATCTCACATTACTTTTGTCTCCGGCATTATTGAAGGTGAAGCTTCCATGAATGCCGCGGATCTGACCAATCTCTCCACTTTCGATCAGTTCCCGTACCCGGGCATGCTTCGGATGATAACGATACATGAACGCCTCGGCAAATACTCGCTTATGCTCCTGCGCCGCTTCCGCAACCTGACGAATTTCAAGCTCATTCAGGGCAGCCGGCTTCTCGCACAGCACATGCTTGCCCGCCTGCATGGCTTTAATAGACCATGGCTTATGCAGATGGTTCGGGAGCGGAATATAGACAGCATCCACATTGGGATCATTTAGCAGCTCATCATAGCAGCCGTATGATCTCGGGATATCAAAACGCTCAGCGACCTCAGCGGCTTTCTCCGCATTCCGGCTGGCAATGGCAGTGACCTCACAGCGATCCGATTTCAGAATGCCGGGTATCATGGAATTCCGGGCAATTTTTGCTGTACTCATAATACCAAAACGTAATTTCGTGCTCACGGAAAAAAACCTCCTTGCTATAGGTCAGTAATTGTCTCTTACTGCTTTGTTCAATATACCCAGACAGCGGTCCAAATCCGTCTTCACCTGCTTCTTATACAGCCTGGCCTTCTCCGCCCCGTCACTTGTAAAGTGATATAGCACGATCTCCTGAAAATCGACTTTAGGATCACTGCCTTTAAGCTGCTTGGTCCGATAGAAGACGCCCTCCTGAACCAGCTCATGCAGGGCACGATAGATTTCACTCTGCGGCGGCGAATAGCCATGGCTTTTGAACTCTTGCCGCATTTCTTCCAGCATTTGATACCCGTATCCCCGCTGCTGCTCTACCATGGTAATTAAATACACTTTGATAAACGCCCTTTGAGCGATCATAAAGGCCATCTTTCGACCCCTCCCCCCAATTCACACTCTATATGTCTCATATTGTATACTATCTGTCCTATGCTTGACTAATCTCGCCTCACTTTCCCTTTTAAACCTCCTGCTTGCTTCTAGAAACGGGAGAAGGATTTACATCGTGTAAAATGAACACGATTATTTTTAGAGTTTGTTTTTGTGAATTTTTCATATGTTGAAATAATATTATCAGAAGTAAAAAAGAAGCGGCGGTACGATTTCGTCCGCCACTTCTGTAGGGTTAAGCCTTATTTTACAGCAGAGTGTTGTTATTGGGCAGGCCGTCAATAGTCCGGCTATCTGTACGAGAATACCGATCTGAATTAAGGGAGCGGTTAGAGTTAAAAATATCATGCACATCGTCATGCCGCTCCTCGTCATCGACCAATACCAGGATCCGGCCCTCATTAATATAACCCTCATACTCCCTGGCTTCCTCTTCCGGAATACCTAAGCCGATCAGGCCGCCCACCAGGCCGCCTGCGCCGGCTCCAACGGCAGCGCCTGTTAAGGTTGCCGCGATAGGTCCTGCTGCCAGGATCGGGCCGATCCCCGGAATGGCAAGAGCTCCCGCTCCGGCCAGCAGGCCGGTAACGCCGCCCAGAATTCCGCCTGTAGCTGCTCCCGCTGCAACACCCTCCGGTGCCTTCGTACCGGTTTCCTCCGATACCGTTTCCATCTCCTGCTTATCCTTCGATAATACAGATATACGTTCCCCTGAAACGCCTCGATCCTGTAGCTGTTGAATGGCTTTGATCGCTTCTTGCTCGGTTTCAAATACCCCTACGACATGCTTTTCCATCGTTAACGCCTCCTTGTTCGGGTGTAGTCTGACATCTATTACCCCGTGCCGGAGTTGGCCAAACGTTAACGGGACGTTCTTGGCTTGACTTTGTTCGTGGCCTCGGCCTCAAGCGGATTTTCCGGCCAGTAGTGCTTCGGGTATCGACCCTTCAAGTCTTTTTTAATGTCAAAATAGGCATGCTGCCAAAAGCTCTCCAGGTCTTTCGTAATCTGCACCGGCCTCCGTGCCGGAGATAACAGATGAAAGGTAAGCGGCGTTCGGGAGGCTCCCAGACGCGGCGTCTGCTGCAGCCCGAATACCTCTTGCAGCCTGACCTCCACATAGGGTGCCGCCGGATCTTCATATTGAATCGGAATCCGGGATCCACTCGGCACTTGAATATGCGTGGGCGCCCATTCCTCCAGCTTCTGCCGCTGGTCCCAGCTCAGCTTATGGGCAAGCAGTTCTCCCGCCTTCAGTTTCTTGAGATCCTGCCTGCTTCGCACACCGCTTAAGTATGGGGCCAGCCATTCCTCCAGCGTATCCCGTAAAGCTTCATCGTCCACGCTCGGCCAATCAGTGTTATGACTGCTCATAAACTGCATACGCTGCTTCCATTGCAATGACTGCGTGCTCCAGGACAGAAGTCCCAAGCCTTCCCTGCGAACCGCGCCCACCACAGCTTGAATCACAGCCGCTTCGTCTGGATGCGGGTCCATGCGCTCTGACAGCTTTAGATGCCCCAGCATCACAGCTTGAACCGCTTTAATTCGTCCTGCTTCTTCATGCCAGTTAACAATTTTCTTCATGTACAGCTGTTCCTTAAAATGCCGCTCCAGGACATGGAGCTCCAGGCTCGCTGCAGCCTGAATCGTGGCCGTCGTTCCCCGGTCATCCACAACGGCGGCGGTAATGAGTGGAAGCCTCGCAAGCGGAGTGTCTCCTCGGAACACGGCACCGCGGCCGCTTCGCAGCACGAAATGTCCCTGTTCACGCTGTACTGCAATCCGGTCCGGGTAGGCAAACGCCAGCAGCAGGCTGCTTCCGTCAGCATCCATGGGCAGCACCGGCTTGACGTTCAGCTTGCTCATCAGACGTCTCATTTCCCGACTGATTTCTGACCACGGAGTTCCATCATTGTGGCTGGAGTCTGCTGTATCCCTGGATAGCTGATCTATAAGCCGCTCTATCCTGACGGCAAGATCCGGGTTGCCGCCTGTGTCTGCACCAGACTCTTTTTCCTGCAAAAAAGCCGCCAGCAGGCACGCCAGTGACCCTTGGCCAAGCTCCTTTCCCTTGATCAGCATATGAGCCAGCCTCGGATGAAGACCGAGCTTTGCAAGACTACGTCCATGCGGTGTCACCTTGCCAGCGGCGTCTACGGCCTGCAGCAGAGACAGCAGCTCTCTTCCAGCGTCCATAGAAGCAGAAGGCGGCTCGTCGAGCCAATGCAGCTCCGCCAGGTCCTGAATTCCCCATACAGCCAGCTCCAGCGTCAACGAGGACAGATCACTGCGCAGGATCTCGGCAGGCGTATGAATTTGAAGTGCAGCATGCTCCTCAGGACTCCATAATCTGTAGCAAGCTCCTGCCTGAACACGGCCGGCACGTCCCTGCCGCTGGTCGGCAGATGCTCTGGATACCCTGCGCGTGACGAGCTGCGGAAGTCCGGTACGGCGGGAGTACTCCTCTGTCCTCATCCAGCCGCTGTCCACAACAGCTGTTACACCCGGTATTGTCAGGCTCGTCTCAGATATAGAGGTGGACAGAATGATCTTGCGGCGGCCAGCAGCGTCCGGTGCAACCGCGAGCTCCTGCTCCGGCTGACGCAAACGGCTGTGCAGCTGACGCACTACAGCATGCTCAGGCAGCCCTGCACTTCGCAATGCTCTGCCCGTGCGTTCAATTTCCTTCATGCCGGGCAGAAATACGAGGATATCTCCAGACGTTTCGTGCAAAGAGCGAATGATTGCGGCCGCGACAGATACCTCCAGCGCTTGACCGGAAGGCGGAGGCATATAAAACGTTTCTACCGGGTAGCTCCTGCCGGAGCAAGTTATGATTTCTGCCCCGCCCAGCAGCCTGGATACCGGCTCAGCCTCCATCGTAGCTGACATCACCAGCAGCCTCAGATCCTCGCGGAGCACGCTCTGGCATTCCAGGGCCAGAGCCAGACCCAGATCTCCATGAAGATTTCGTTCGTGAAATTCATCAAAGATAATCATCCCAACACCGGTTAATTCCGGGTCTTCCTGAAGCATACGGGTAAGCACGCCTTCGGTTACGACTTCGATGACAGTCTCCGGACTGACCCGGGAGTCCGCTCGAACCCGGTATCCGATCCGGGCCCCGACAGCCTCACCAAGGGCATTCGCCATAAATGCAGCCGCAGACCTGGCGGCCAGACGCCGCGGCTCAAGCATGATAATTTTATGCCCTTTTAGCCACGTCTCCGTAAGAAAAGCTAGGGGCACGCGTGTCGTCTTCCCCGCCCCTGGCTCTGCAATTAAAACGCCGCTTGTGTTGTCTCTGAAATGATGCAGCAGCGTAGGCAGTATTTGATCAATGGGTAGTTGTTCCGATTTCATGAGGTGGTCCCTGTTCCTTTACTTTATTCATTAGATTCATGCCTGAGGAAGCTTGTAATGCTGCTGACAACAGGCATGCAGATATTGTAGACGGTGGATCACTATTGATCAATAGCTTCTGTACAATGTCTGCGTTACAATAGAAGGCATGAATTTCAAAGAATCGGTTTAAGGATGACAGATCATTTCGCTAGAGTAGGTGATGCTTGTGTTACAGCCTGAATCAGATATCTTGTCCAGGGGCCGCTTTGCCCCTACCCCCTCGGGACATATGCATGTTGGTAATGCCATGGCCGCCCTGCTGTCATGGCTGCAGCTTCGCAGCCAAGGAGGAGCCTTTGTGCTCCGAATGGAGGATGTAGATACCGGCCGCTCCCGGCAGCATTTTGCAGACAGCATTGTCCATGACCTCACCTGGCTCGGACTGAATTGGGATGAAGGTCCAGACGCGGGCGGACATGCCGGGCCCTATGTTCAAAGCCAGCGTCTGGAGCTTTATCGGGAAGCACTGGATAAGCTGCAAGCACAGGGGCTGCTTTATTCCTGCTATTGCAGCCGGGCAGACATTCTGGCCGCCCCGAGCGCGCCTCATGGCTTGAGTGCCGAAGGCCCTCTTTATCCTGGAACCTGCCGTCATTTAAGCCAATCCGAGCAGCAGCTTAAAGCCCGAACCAAAACGCCCTCTCTTCGTTTCAAAGTGAAGGAGAGATTTCCAGGCTTTCAGGATGGTATTCTTGGACCCATTGAAGTCAACGGTTATGCAAGCAGTGATTTTGTGGTTCGGCGGGCAGACGGCATCTACGCATATCAGCTGGCCGTCGTGGTGGATGATGCCGCGATGGGCATCACTGATGTGTTTCGGGGCGCTGATCTGCTGGATTCTACGCCGAGGCAGCTTATGCTATATGAGGCTTTGGAACTGACACCTCCACGCTTTGCCCATTTTCCTTTGCTTCTGGACGAAAAGGGCAACCGCCTGGCCAAGCGGACACAAGGTCTCAGTATACGGGAGCTGCGTCAGCGGGGGGTGAACCCCCGGCGAATTGTCGGCTGGCTCGCCTGGATCACCGGATTAATAGGCAGCCTTCAGGAGCTGAGCCCGCAAGAGCTGATTCCGCTTTTTTCCATGGAACGAGTACCTAAAGAGCCTGTTATGCTGACACCGGATGTGCTAAACCTGTTATAACGAAATCATGCAGAGATCACGGATGTCAGGTCCGCTTCTCTGCATGAATGGTTTCGGCTGATTAGCGCAGCAGGGACTCTGCGCCGTCTATAAAGATTTGAGCTCCGGTAATGTGCCGGGACTCGTCCGAGGCCAGAAAGGCTACCAGATCAGCGACATCCTCCGGCTCACCCGAGCCGTGCTGAAGCGGCTGACCGCCTTCGGGGTATTCGATCGGGATCGTAATTTCATCCACATGCCCTTTTACCTTCGTGCTTTGTCCAATGTTCGTAGAAATCGCGCCGGGACAAATGACATTCACGCGGATCTGGAATTGAGCCAGCTCCAGCGCTGCCATTTTGGCAAAAGCGACCTGTCCGGCTTTGGTGGTGCTGTAGGCAATCATGCCGAAGCCTGTGAATACCCGGGTGCCGTTGACTGAGCTGGTAATGATGATGCTGCCTTTCCCGCGCTTTTTCAAATAGGGCACGGTATGCTTGATGGTCAGGAAGGTACCGTCCAGGTTGACCTGAAGCGTCTTCTGCCAATCCTCAAGCTCTAGCTCATCAATTGGTGAGAGCACCCCGTTAATGCCTGCATTTGCAAACACAATATCAATGCCTCCAAACGCTTCTGCCGCTTCCTTCACGGCCTGCTCCACACGCTTTGGATCCGAGGTATCAACATCATAGGATTTAGCACAGCCTTCACGAATCCCGTTCAGCTCGACTTCCGCCTCATGTGTCCGCTCATCCACCAGATCAAACAATGCGACATTGGCCCCTTGCTTGGCCAGCTTTACCGCAGTAGCCCTTCCAATCCCCGAGCCCGCTCCGGTAACAATGGCCGTCTTTCCTTGAAAACGACTAGGTTCCTGGTTCATCCCATTCATCTCCTTTCATATAATGAGCAGTAAGCTTCATCTGTCACAAGATTACCCAAATCGTGATGTAATAATCATTCCACAGCAAAAGAACTCCCTTCCGGCTTGCAGCCGAAAAGAAGTCCCTATATATTGCATCTGCAGTTCAGTAAGCTCTTACCATGATATTTCCAAAAAAGAAGCGTCATCCTCCAGCCCTTCTGTATGCCTCGCATCCATCAACACCTGAAGATCCTCATCAGGCACCACTTCGGAAATACCATCGAGATCGCTGAGTCCGTCACTGTACAAGAGCAAGCGATAAGCCCCTGCAGCGTGAAGACGGCATTCATAGACATTCGGTGTGCCCTTCGGTCCAGTCCGTGTAGACCAGCGATCACCGGTTCGAAAGGTTCCCGAGAAGGGTGAAGCCACCTCGGCCTGCTGCTGAAACAAACGCAGCCGGGAATCGCCCTGCCATGCCAGCCACAGCCGGCCTTTGCGCCCCAATTTGCCAGGGAGCTCAATCCGGCCGCATAAGTACATCGCTTCACTGCCGTTCTGTTTCTTCTCCTGAAGGATGTCTCTCAGCAAGAGCGGAGCATTCTGATCTACAGACAAAGCTTCCTCCTCCAGCCTGGCAGCTTGAGACAGCTGCACCAGCCTTTTTTGCAGCAGATGGCGGCTTGGCTCAGCCTCCGTTCGCAGCCAGGATAGAAGACCCTCTCCCAGAAAACGAGCTGCGAAATCTCCGCGGTAGCTCATGCTCACACCGTCACACAGCACGAAGCTGCAGGTTCTTCCATCTACGGCAAAGGCCATATAATCCTGACCCTGCTCTTGCAGCTGAGCCGTCTCCGAGGCTCGGCCGTAGGCATAACGGCAATTGAACCTGCTTTTCAGGCTGGAGACCGGCTGCTCCTCATGCTGTCCACTCACATACGTGAAGCCATCAACAGGCCCTGTTTTTTGTTTCCCGGCAAGCTTTCGGTTTGGTGATAATCGCATAGCGTTAACGAACCGGGGTCGCCGCTGACATCTGGAATCCGATCGATACCAGCTCAGCACAGGTGCCAGGCAGCATCATAAGCGCACCAGACGCCAGCTGATAGTCTGCCTCCAGCAGCATTTCCCGGTAGCTGTCCGGCAGTACGGAGGACATAGCCCGGAGCTTCAGGGCATGCTCATCTTCAAGAGGAGTGTCGGCATGAATCCCTTTCCAGCGGCGCGGCTCTGTTACCGGCTGATTCAGCAAATGGTCCGATATACATATATTCTCGACGAGAACATTGCCATCCGGGACACTCATGCTCATGATCCGCTTCGCAATCGGCTCAGGGTCTTCCCCTGTAGCTACACCATCAGTCATATGGCAAACGAGAGGGGCCGGGCAGTCCTGCATATTCGGAATTTCAGCCTTCAGGATTCTTTCGGCCTGCAGAAAGGCTTTGGCAGAATCCGAGAACCGCTTCGGGGTCAGGTCTGGCAGCGAGCCAATCGCTGCAATTTCGTCAATACCCTTGATGCCGTTCAGCAAATCATAGACGTCATCACTGTATGCCAGAATAGCAATGCGATAGCGAGGCGTCAGTCGATTACCCTTGGTAGAACGAAATACCATCTGCCGAATGGCCAGGGACAGCGCGTCATAGACGACATCAATGCGGCGCTTGCCCTCCATCAGCATATTCATAGAGGCACTGATATCAATTAAATAAATGATGAGTGCCGGTGTCCGCTGTGAAGCCTGAATACTATAATTCACCTCATACACCCCTGCGTCAATGTCATTGAAGTTAAAGGCTCGGCAGCCAGAACCCGCTGTTGTTTAAGAATAAATTAATATTGCTGCTGCGTGATTTCATGGAGCCGACTGAATTGTAATAGGTCGCATCCTTCTGATACATCGTCTGAAAGCTCCGGGCGAAATTTCTTGCTCTCGGTAAGTTGTCGGTTACTTGAGCGTTATAAGCTTTGTTATAGTAAGCTATCAGAGTCACCACATTTTCCGCTCTCTGCTTCTTGAGCTGCTCGGCCTTGGCAGCAGCCTCTTGCTTACGAGCTTCCTCCTGCCGCTTGGCCGCCGCCTGGCGCTCTGCCTCTGCAGCCCGGGCTGCCTCTGCTGCTCGCGACTCTTCTGCGGCACGGACAGCTGCTGCCTCTTTCTCCTCAGCCTCCCGCTGCTTCTTCTCCTCTAGCAAAGCCAGATACTGTTCATACTTCTCCTGATTGTCGTACTTTTCCTGCAGAGCCTGCTTTTCTTTTTTGGCCTCTAGCTGAGCGAGATACGCTTCATATTTCGCCTGCTTGTCATACTTTTCCTGCAGTGCTGCTTTCTCGGCAGCGAGCTTGTCGGCTTCCTCCTGCTTCGCCTTCTCTTCTTCCTCTGCCTTCAGGCGAGCAGCGTCCTCGGCTTTTTTTTGCGCAGCCAGTCTGGCAGCCTCTTCTTCCTTTTCTGCGGCTTCTGCTGCTGCACGTTCCTTCTCTTCATCTTCTTGCTGCGTGGCTGCTGAGGCTTCCTGCTGCTGTCGGACCTCTGATTGGTCCGCCAGAATCTGGTTCACTGTAAATACAGAGCCGGCCAGGACAGCAATGCCCGCAGCCGTAGATATCATAAATTTCCTGGAGCTTGCGATGGCTCTCCAGGCCTTCTTCTCTTCCTGCGGAGGATAGAGCTGTGACTCCAGATCATGAATAGCAGCCGCCAGCTCAACCTCTAATGGACTGTCTTTTTGAACAAAATGATACGCCGAACGGAAAATCTCCAGCGCTCCTGTCAAATTGCCTGCGGCCTCCAGATCCCGGGCTTGATGAAACAGCCGCGCGACAACATGATCATTCACCTCGCCGGTATCCGGCTGAAGTCCCAGATTGGCAGCAGCATCCTGGGCATGCTGAGCCGCTAGCGCTTCATCAATGACAGGCTTGCGAACGGCTCCCGCAGCGGCCTCAGGCGCCTCGTGGGCAGAGTCTTGCTTCGTCACCGAAGCCGGCTCTTCAACAGAAACGGCGGATAACGCAACCAGCCATTCCCCAAAGGTAGGGCAGCTGCTCAGATCCTGACTGTCCCACGCTCGGGTAAACAGATCACTAATGGCTGCCCCCCACCGCTGGCCAAGCGACTTCTTCAATAAGAAATACCTCTCGCAGCCGGTCTGCATCTCATGCTGGTCGAAATAGCTTTCGCCCCAGGACTTGCTTACGACAGCGACATCGCTCCAGCCAAGCATCTCCGCAACGATGACAGCACCTGCAAAGCGATCTGCGTAAGAGCTCCAGAGACCGCTCTGAACCGCCCGATGCGCGGCATACCCTGGCGAGCCTGCCAGCAGAACGTCTGGCCGGTCCATCTTGGGACTATAGATTTGCTCAACATCCACCAGCTCCACAGCGGCGGCTCCTTCAGGAAGCTCCACTTCCGAAAAAAACGGAAGCATGACATTAGGCGCGGAAAGGTCACAATGCGCAAGACCCTTTTGCTCCATACTGGAGCCGATCGCAGCCAGTGCCTTGGCCAGCGTCAGACTTTCGCTCCGGCTCAGGCTCCGCTGGTCGCTAATGACATCAAACCAGGTCATCCCATGAATCCAGGGCATGATGACAGCATACAGCAGGTCAGGATACCGGGCTATCAGTTCTCCGTTTCTTTCGGGAGTGAGCACCTCTCGGCTGCAAACCTGCAGACCAGGTATTTCTTTATAGCCAGCCATATGATCCGATTGATAGACCATCGCCGGCATACGAAATTTAGGAAAAAACACCTTCAGCGCTTTAGCTTCATACGGTGAGCCATTTACAGGCAGCAGCTGGTAAACGATCCCCTGCCTTCCTGCCTGTGCATAAGCAAGTCCCGGGGCCGCAGGATGCTGCCCTACTCTGTACGCCGTATTATTAATTGTAATCTGATCTCCGGGTGCAGGCTGAAAACCCATTGCAGCTCCCCCTTTCTATTGTCAAAATTAAGATTCTGTTTCATAGATCAAATTAGAGAAAAACCGGGAGTCCATAACCACCCGGTTTCTGCTTTCATATCCTGATATGCTATAGCTTGGTTCACTTCTACTAGCGTGTCTGATCAGCCATACGGAACTTCTGTGCAATCGCCTTCAGCTCGCTGCTGATGCTTTCCAGTGTTTGAACGAATGAGTTCATAAGGCGGCTGGCCTCCTGGAACTCCTGGAAGAAACGCTGCTTCGTCATACCGTCCCATTGACCTTCCATGCTGTTGACGGACTGTGTCAGGCTGTTGACGATCTGTTGGCTTTGATCACCACTCTGCTTAAATTGATTGGCTACCTGCTCAACTTGCTCCGGGGTAATTAAAATACGACCTGCCATGTATGTTTCCTCCTTTAATATGAATGCATATTTAACTGCTGAAAACATCGTAGCCCAGATCACATTCAATATCAAAATGTCATCCGACCCATTTTCCAATTACCACCAATGACCCATATTTGAAACTGTTCAGGATGATTTAATTAGCAGGCGCTAAGCGTGAAGGATCTGCGAAGGTCCAGCCCTGTCCCGAAAGGGCCGCCTGCTTGGCCGATTCCTTGCCTTCCGCTGTCGCCATGCCAACCGCCTGAACTACAGAGCTTGGATTGGAAATATCGGGCGAGCTTCCCGCTGGAGCCAGAATGGAACGAGACATTTCCTGCCTGGAGGCTGCAAAAAGAGAAACCGGCGAAACTCCTCCTACGAGGGCATGGTTCAGCACGGAATTGTATTGATGATCCGTCTCCTGAAACAAATCGGCCTTTCCCGCCAGCTCCTGGCCCAGCCTTTCCAGCAGAGAACCCACTTGCATGCCCAACCGCTGGGCGAGATGCCACTCGTCCATCACTGCTGCCTTAAGCGAGGTTTCCCAGACGAGGGGATTCATGGCCTCACCGAGCTGATTACTCATCCCTGCAAATTGACTACCGGAGTGCAGGAGCTGCCGGCTTAATGACCGGAGCCGTTCCGGTTCGACAGAAATACGCATAGGTCCTCACCTTTCATTCGGGCTGACTCACTGTTTTAACCACATCATTAGCATCTGATAAAAATGTTCACGGGTTGCCGGCGCAGCCGTCAGCCAGTCCTGATCACCCTGGAGACTCATACGCAGCAGCCAGCTGATGGATTCATCAGATATAAAGGCCGCATTCTGGCTCTCCCAGCGATATCCATTCCAAACTGACAATTGAAGCTCTCCCGAGGAGACCTTGTTCTTCATGCACTTGGCGAGAGCCAATGAGCCTTCGGCATCATCTGTAAGCTTGGCCAGCCGGTCCGCAATCGCATCACCGGAAACCGTCGCAGAGGATGTGAATATATCACTAAATTCTTTACGGCTCAGAAGCAGGGCCGGTATTTCACCAAGAGGAGCCTCACTGAGAGCTAAATCGTCTACCAGTCTCTGGCAGGTGCTTTCCACGGTGCCCAGCTCAGTCAGGGCATATTGCTGGTCGTTTACGCCGCATTTACACACCTGGATCACCTGGTCTCCGACAACATGGAGATACCCTTCGAAGCTGGTTCCCAGATGTTCATATTTCAGCCAGCACGCTCTTTCAGCAAGACCGGCTACAGCTACCCTAGAAAACACCTCAGGAGGGATCGAAAGCTCTCCAGTGTCTTCTAATATTAAATAATTTTTCTCCAGCAAGGAGGTTTTTGCTGACTCCCATTCCAGCGCAATCTCTTCCGTTAAGTATCCACTGAAAGGATCTTTGACGCCGAGCAGGCGATCAGAGCCAAGAATACCTGCTAGGAAAAAGAACTCTTTATCATCAAGTGTAATCGTCCCCTGTTTAGAAGCAGGAATCGTCAACATTATGAGCCACCTCCCTTCAAACTACAACATGCCATCGGTCACGAATTTCCTTGACCCATTTTTCTGGATTCCAGACCTCTGTAAAAGGAACTGCGCCCTTGATTCTGGAAAATTTACGTTTTATATAGTACCCTTGTCCCGGAGGAAGGAGCTTTAGTCCTCCAGCACTATGGTTGGATTCCGAAAAAGGAATTCTAAAGAAGGATAAATCGTTAGAGTCCAAAGTACCAAACAGGAATCCTGCTTGAGCTGCTTTAATATCCGAGAACCAGTCCACGCCGTATGTCGGGAAATCAGCAGGCACTCCGGAAATGATGACATGAACGTTACGGTCTCTGCCCAGCCGTACAATGGAAGACAGCTGATCCTTTACTGTGAAATCATTAAGCTGCTTGCTGAGCACATCCGCATCATCAATCATAAGCACAATGGGTCTATGCTCTTCTTCCTTCGTTCGCAGCTGAACCGCTTCGTAGATTTTGGAGATCAATGCCGTCAGCTCCTCTTCATCTGAAGCAGTCCCCTTGACATGAGGCAGCTGACTTAAAGAAGCAAGGCCCTGGCTGCCATAACGGGTATCTACCGTATATAGCTCCAGCTCCTCCGGAGAAGAATGAAGAGCCATAGACAGCATCCAGCTCAGCATAAAGGAGGTCTTTCCTCCCTCCATGGGACTGCCAATGATGAAATGCGGGCCCTCCTCCAGCGAAAGGTTAAAGGGATCCAAATCATCGGTGGTTAGACCGAGCGTCACTTGACGCGACGCTTGATGTGCGGCTTGACTGTAAGGCTGATCCATGTCCAGCAGCTCATGCAGCTGGATCTTCTCCGGCAGTGACAAAATAGCGGGTGCTTTCTCTCCACTCCAGGAGTGGCTTAGCTGTTGAATTTGCTTACGCAGCGCTGCCGAACGCTCCCCCTCATCCCGGCCCGGGGCCGGAAGAGCTGACTGGAATTCCAGCGGCGGCACCTGTCCCTTTACCAGCCCGCGGCCCGGCGGCAGCTGACTTGGTGCTTTGGTCGGACGTCCGACTGCGTAATAATAATCCGATGGATCTGCCAGCTCGAAACTCAATGCATGCGAGATATTGCTGCGAACCTTTTCAAATATATCGGAGATCCGGTTCGCTGAGATGATAAAGGTGATGCCGAGACTTCCACCCTCCCGAAGCAAATACTCCAGCATATCATTTTCATCGGCATACGTATTTCTGAAATTAAGATAGCCATCAATCACAACGATCAGCTGCGGCAAAGCACTTGACATTGAACGCCGATAAGACGACGCGGTTTTGACGCCGGCCTCGGCCATCAATTCCTTGCGAGTGGCTGCGGTCCGGGCCAGGAAACGGAATAACCGCTTTATCCGGTCGTCCTCCTCCGTCGTCATCACTGCACCGATGTGCGGCAGTCCGGCAAAGTCTCGCATCGTCCGGCCCATATCCACGATATATCCATGCCATTGGTCAGGTTGATATTGCGCGGCCAGGGACATCAGCATCGTTTGGATCAGCGTGGTCTTGCCGAGTCCCGGCATGCCATAGATGACCCAATGGCCCTGTTCCAGATTTAGCAAGAGCGGCCGCTGGCATTGCTGAGTCAGATCATCTACAAGCCCCGCAGAAGCTGTTAAAGGAAGACTACCTGCCGAAGCAAGCTGATCCTCCTGAGCAGTCAGGGCTTCGACCTCCTCCAATTCCAGCGTTTCCGGCAGCGGCGGGAGCCATGGTCCCGGAAGCCGAGAGATTCCATGAGCACTTGCAGCCTCAGCTGCCTGGTTAATGAACACCTGCAGCTGCTTCATGGGCTCTTCTTGATGCACCTTCGATGCCTGCGAGGGCGCAAGCATCGGCTCATATTTCCCATTCAGGCGCAGCTCACGGATCTGAACAGCAGCATCCTGATCATCTTGATGTACTGTATATGGCGCACCGCTCCAGGCAAACTGCATCTCTTCAAACACTTCATCACTACCGACCTGAAAATAGCCGCGACCCGGCTTATTGATCCAGGCAGCGTTCGGGATTTTCAGCATGTCCCGGCTGTCGCCTTCACTTTGGACGCGCAGACAGATTCGAAAGCGAGAATTACTCCAGATTTTATCGTCGACAACCCCGGCCGGCTTCTGCGTAGCAAGAATCAAGTGCACGCCGAGTGTCCGTCCGATTGCCGCAATACTGATTAATTCATCCATAAATTCGGGCTGGTCCTTCTTGAGCTGTGCGAATTCGTCAATAATAATGACTAGATGCGGCAGGGGTACGCCCTGCCCGCTGCGGAGCAGCTTGTAATATTCATCAATATGCTGGAGATTGCCAGCATCGTTCAACAGCTTCTGCCGGCGCACCAGCTCTGCTTTTAAGGACACTTTTGCACGCTCGATCAGGTTGTTATCCAGATTAGTGATGGTTCCAACGACATGAGGCAGGTGAAGGAAGGTGTTCGACATGCCTCCCCCCTTGTAATCGATAAGCATAAAGGCCAGATCATGCGGATGAAACTCTGCCGCCAGAGAAGCAACTATGGACTGGATAACCTCACTTTTGCCGGAGCCTGTAGTTCCGGCAATCAGCCCGTGGGGGCCATGGCCGCCGCGTTCAATTTTGTCATGCAGATTCAGATTGATCCTCTTGCTGCCAGCCCGCACACCCATCGCTACCGGCAGTGAGTCCGGGTAACGGTTCTGCTGCCATCTGCGGTGGAGATCCAGCTCTTCAATGGTCTCAATCTCCATCATTTCAAATAGCGTTAAGGTGGAAGGAATGTCTGAAGCGGACGAGCGCTTCAGTCGGATTGGAGCCATATATCGAGCCAAAGCCTCCATCTGGTCCCGAGATACATGATCGATATCAAAGCCCTGCTGTCTCGCCTTTCCATCCTCCTTGACCGTAACCACGGCTCGGTCTTTGCCCGCCTCCAAAATCAGCTGACACTGCATCGGCAGGGATTCCTTTCGGTCAGACAGCACAATCGTTATAGCGTCCACCGCCTCCGCTTCCTCCATGAGGAGCGGCAGCAGCGGCTCTTCCTCAATCAGCTGGGCGGATGACAGCAGAATCATGTAGGCCGGAATATTCATCGAGCGAGCGGCATAATCGCTGCCGCTTCGGCGGCGGCGATTGAGCTGCATGAAGAGCTCGTCGGCCAGCTGATGAGCGGTGCTGCGTCGATCTGCCAGATATCGTGCAGAGCGGTCATCATCCCAGCAGTGCGGGAACCATCTCATCCAGTCCCATTCATCCGCTTCCTTTTCCTCGTAAAAAGCCGCCAGCTTCACCTCATCCGGCGAATGGCGCACGGTCATCTGAGCGACAAGCACGCGCAAGGCATTCAGAGCATGCTCCCGCTGACCAACCACCCCGATCACCTTGGACTGATTCAGCGGCAGCGTAATTGAAGCATCTTCAACGACCGCAAAATCAGCTGCCAGGACTTCCGCCGCTTCAATAAGCGGATCTTTCTCGTATCCATCTGATCTGGGCGGCTTGATGTGGACGAAGAAAGGGACCTGACCCTTTCCGGCCCGCAGCTCCAGAAAATCACTATCCTCCACAGATCTTTCCCAGAGCCTGCTGCTGCGGCTTTTGACGATCTGGCTGCATACCTCGGGATCACCATGAATCTCAAACATGGTTTCTACCTGTTCCCGCTGACGCTCCTTCAGCTCTTCACGGTGCAGCTCCAGCTGGGCGCGATACATCCGGTCTCTTTCTTCAAGCCGCTTCCGATAAACCTTCTTATTACTGAGATACATAAAGAAGGGCAGGGTATAGGACATGAGCATCATCGGAATCATGATCATCTGAAACATCATAAATCCGCCGCTGCCCATACGTCCTGACATATTCATATAGACATAAAATGCGATCATCAATGCAGTCATAATGACGGGAATGATGATCGAAATCATAGAAAATGATGGCTTGCTCGGTTCTGTGGGAGGCCTGAATATTTCCATATCCTCTTGCTGAAGAGCGGGTTTAATCCGCGGAGATCTCTGATACAAGACGTTCATGGGGCGCCTCCTCAATATCACATTATGTAAGCTGCTTCATTACACCTTCACGGTTCCTGGAACAAGCTTCTTCGTCCGTATACCGGGGCGGTTTCCAGCGTTGTTGAAAATGCCCGCTGCAGGCGGATGTATGAGCCCTCCCGAAGGCCTGCCTCGACGAGGCTGCTTCCTTCCTGAACCTGAAACCATAGTCCCTCCGGAAATTTGGCTTCCAATATATATTGTACGCCCGGCTCGGGCAGCTCCTGGAACAGCCGGAGTCCGAGCAGCTCGTTTAGACGATGGACGGTACAGCTGTCAGGTACATCTATATCAAAGGTCTCATCACTTCTGCGTCCGCTGACTACCGTCAAAATCATGCAGGAATGCCACCCCTTCTGCATTATATTTAATTGGTTACATTGTTGTAACTATATCATCAGTGAGTCTACCCTGTCAATTTGTGTCATATTCCTTTCTCCCTATATGACCTCGAACACCCTAGTCCAAAAGCACCAGCGCAGATATTGAAACAGGGAAATCCAGTCCATATTCATCCATTCACCCTTATTTTACTATATAAATCAATATAGATAGCAAAAAAATGCAATATTATTGAAATTCAGCTCCTTCCTTGTCAGCTCATTCACAAAAATGTCACGGACAGCCATAGGTTGGTGATTAAATATCTCATTTTAAGGTTATTTTAAGTTTGGACGTTTATAATGCAACTATCATGAAACTATATTTTCGTGAGGTGATCACATGAAAATGCTAATTATGTTCCAAAACAAACCGGTTCCTGTATATTTCACCACGGATAATAAGCAGCCGGTACAAAAAGTTCTAAAGCTGTTGACCAGCGCCCTGGACGATAAAATCAATAACGGGAAAAAGGCACTGAAAAAATGCCTCAACTCCCTGATCAGCATCGAGATCGAGGGCTCTGAGGCCATTCTTCACAGCAAAAGCGAAAATGATTCTCTTGCGCTATCTCTTTTCTAAGAGATAGCCTTTTTTTGTGTAGAAGAACCTGGCGGTCACCGCCGTGCTAGGCATGGCGGATCCGCTGCTCCTCCTCGGCTTGGGCTTTAAGAACACGAATTTGAAACAGCTTTAGTAGGTTGAAGGTTGTGTTAGCTTCCTGACAGGTGCCCAATTTTCTTAAGATAAAACGATCAATGGACATGCCTCTCACTCCTGACTTTTTCATTCATCATTCAAAGCGACATTAGGATCATCAACCGGGGGAGGAAGGGAAAATATTTCCTGACTGCGGGTATTTTTTATTTAACCGTACTTTCCGGCTCTTAAACGCTTGGAAACAGGACAAACCGGGCCCGAATGAGCAACAATCCGCAGTGAAAAATGCTTTATAGTGCTAACTTTATCCATATCTAGTGATGCAATTTGATTCCAGCTAATCCCAGTTCAATATATAGAAAGACAAAAAATTTAAACTGCTTGAAATTTTTATAGGGATGCCGTTGGATTTCGGTCTCTTTTTGCGGTAGGATAAATAATACTGTTTCCACACATAGCTAACCACATAAGGAGGCGCAGCCATATATGCTAGACGTTTTAATTATCGGGGCAGGGCCCTGCGGCCTGTCTACGGCGATCGAATGCCAGAAGCGCGGACTGTCCGCAGAGCTTATTGACAAACATAATCTTGTGCATTCCATCTATCTATATCCGACGCATATGCAGTTTTTCAGCACCGCTGAAATGCTTGAGATTGGCGATGTGCCGTTCGCACTATCGAATGACAAGCCTTACCGCGATGAGGCATTGGCATATTATCGCCGAGTGGCCGAGCATTATCAGCTAGCGATCACCCCGTATGAAGAAGCTCTTTCTATCCAAAAGCAAGGCGACAGCTTTATCGTCAGCACCCGCAAGCGTAATGGCACCGAGGGGACCCGCACGGCCCGAAATGTCGTCATCTCTACGGGATACTTTGACCACCCGAATTATATAGGAATCCCCGGGGAGGACCTCGACAAGGTATCTCACTATTTTAGAGAGGCACACCCTTATGCCGGCATGAACACGGTCATTATCGGAGGCAGCAACTCCGCCGTCGATGCCGCCATGGAGCTCGTCCGGGTCGGTGCCAAGGTCAGTGTCGTCTACCGCGGCAGTGAAATTTCGCCGAATATCAAGCCTTGGGTACGCCCGTTATTTGAAGGCATGGTGCATAAGGGGAAAATCGCGCTTCATCTGGAATCCAGCGTAACAGACATCCAGGAGGCTCAGGTGACTATCTCTTCCCTGTCAGGAAAAGAGCAGATCATTGAGAATGACTTCGTGCTGGCACTAACCGGCTTTCGGCCGGATCGGCAGCTGCTTGCCTCCTCCGGAGTGAAACTCGACGAGGAAATGGAGAAGCCCCGGTTCAATCCCGATACGATGGAAACGACGGTACCGGGCTTGTTCGTGGCAGGCGTCATTGCTTCAGGTCGCAACGCGAATGAAGTATTCATTGAGACCGGACGATATCATGGCCGCCTCATCGCCGAGCACCTTGCTGGCCATCCCGCGGAATCATGAGGCCTTGGCCAGGAGAGGAGCTTGAAGGTTCATGGACATGACCGCTTTAATTTTGCTGGGACTGGCGGCGCTCGGGATTATGAGCAGCAATACCTCCATCACGATCGCTATGATTGTGCTGCTGCTGCTTCGGGTAAGCGGCCTGCAGCAGGCCTTTCCCTGGCTGGAGAAGCATGGCTTGACACTCGGAATCATCATTCTCACGATTGGCGTCATGACTCCGTTAGCCAGCGGGAAGATCAGCCTGGACACCATCCTCCAATCCTTTCTGAGCTGGAAATCACTGCTTGCCATCGGCATTGGTATGCTCGTTGCTTATTTGGGCGGGCGCGGAGCCCATCTGATGGGGACGCAGCCTACGATTGTTGCCGGTCTTCTGATCGGTACCGTTCTGGGAGTTGCGCTGTTCCGCGGAGTTCCGGTAGGTCCTCTCATTGCGGCCGGCCTGCTATCGCTGTTTCTCGGTAAATCCTGAATCATACTGCATCACAAAACAGCCTCCACCCTGCGATCATGTCTGCGGTGGAGGCTGTTTCGTATGAGCAGGTTTACATCAGCTAACAGTATCGAAATGCTGCACATTATATAATCGGGCATAGCTGCCTTCGCGCTCCATGAGCTCGGAATGGGTACCCTGCTCTGTAATTTGACCGTTCTCCAGTACGACGATTTGATCGGCATGCGTAATGGTAGACAGACGGTGAGCGACGATCAGCGTCGTTCTGTTACTGGACAGAGATTGCAGTGCCTGCTGGATCAGATGCTCGGATTCCAGGTCCAGCGCCGAGGTCGCTTCATCCAGCACCAGAATATCGGGATCCTTCAGAAACACCCGAGCGATCGCCAGCCGCTGCTTTTGTCCGCCGGACAGCTTGACGCCCCGCTCTCCCACCTCGGTGTCATACCCTAAAGGCAGGCTCATGATGAACTCATGGGCGTTTGCAGCCTGTGCAGCAGCCATGACAGACTCTTCATCGGCTTCCGGGTTCCCAAGCATAATATTCTCCCGCACCGAGCCGCTGAACAGGAAATTATCCTGCAGCACCATCCCGATCGAGCTTCGGAGGCTTTCCAGGGATACCGTCCGAATATCCTGCCCGCTGACGAGCACCCTGCCTTCCTGTACATCATAAAATCTGGGAATGAGCCCGATGAGCGACGACTTCCCACCTCCGCTCATTCCGACAAATGCAACGGTTTGTCCCTGCTTAATGTGCAGGTTAATATCCTTCAGCACCCAGTCCGTGCCGGTGCTGTATTTAAAGCACACCCGGTCAAACTGGATATCTCCGGCTGTACGAAGCGTCTTTGCATGAGGCTGATCCACAATATCGTAAGGCTCATCCATCAGCTCCTTGACCCGTTCCAGAGAAGCGGTAGCCTGTGTCAGCACGGTGGAGGAATTTATCAATCGGCGCAGCGGTGCATAGAGACGATCCAAATAACCGAAGAACGCGACGAACGTACCGAGCGTCAGATCTCCCTGAATAACCCGGTATCCGCCATAGCCGATGACGAGGATCGGGGCGATGTCGGTTAACGTATTAATAATGGAGAAGGTAAGGGCGTTCATGCGCGTCTGCGCCATTGCTTTTTTCAGAAAATTGCCGTTGATGCCTTCGAACTTGCGCTGGTCATAACGCTCCAAAGTAAAGCTGCGAATGACCGAGATCCCCTGAATCCGTTCATGCAGGTACGCCTGGATGCCCGCGAGTGCCTGCGAGCGGTCTTTCGTCAGCTTTTTCAAGCGCTTGTAGAGCAGGTTTACTGCAATGGCATACAGTGGAAGCACGGCAATGGAGACGAGAGTCAGCACCGGGTTCATAAAGAACATCACGATTAACACGAACGTCAGTGTAAACATGTCCAGCCAGATGTTCATCATGCCGACCTCAACCAGGTTCTTGGATTGCTCAACATCATTAATGAACCGGGAAATAGCCTCGCCGACCTTGGTATTCTGGTAATAACGCAGCGACAGCTTCTGCAAATGGGCATACAGACGATTACGCATATCGAACAGGATGCGGCTTGTAATATACTGAGCAAAATACTGCCTTACATATTCAACGGGTCCCCGTACGACGATAAACAGCACGAGTGTACCTGTCAGGATGAGCATAAGCTGCTCTATCTTTTGCTGCGGCGTCATATCAGAATTGGTGAGCAGGTCATCCACCACATACTTCATGATGAGGGGAAGCAGAAGCGGAATCGTAAATTTGATCATGCCAATGAACAAAGTAAATACAATCCACTTGATATAAGGCTTTACAAAGGGATAATAAATTTTCCAGGCTTTCAAATGCTGTCGGCAGCCCCTTTCTGGTTGTGAATTCCGGTTGTACAGGTTGACATTTGGCGTCGTCAATGCTTTGATATTTTGGAAACGTATTTCATAAAAAGCATGTTGGAAACGGCTTGTGCTTCGCAGGAGGATGAGAATGAGCACGATATTTGTGACGGAAGCGGTGATGCTGGCCATTTACGGTCAGCTGTTGACCCCGCCCAGACCGGTAGAATATATCATACCCTATACCACCATTTTGGAGTTGTACGAGCTCAGCAGCAGCGATGAGCCTTTGATGCATACGCCTGCTGATGACCAGCATGTGCGCACCAAGATCAATGAACTGATTCATTATTTTGAGGAGCCCCTGAACAAGAAGAAAATAGACAAGGCGCTGCAGACGCCTTGGGCTAAGAGTCCATCCATCCCTGTCGGCGAAAGAACGGTCGTGATCGTCATGAATGCGATTGATCATGCACCCTACGGCGAATTGTTTGACCCGGTGGAAACCGAGCTGCTGGCCGCCGCTGCCCGGCTTTCTGTGCCGCTGCTTACCGATCAGTACGAGCTGATACAGCGCATGATCAGTGCCGAGGTGCCTGTACAGGTATTTGATATTGACGATTTTGACTTTGCCCTGGATGACGATGCTGCTCAGGTGTAAGCGTTCAAGCACATAAAAAATTCCCCTTGCGGGGATTTTTTTATGCCTTCATTCAGCTTTCGTCAGGCTGCCCTAACAGCTTGTGCAAAATACGGGTGGTCAAGCCGTCTGTGACGGGCAGCGCATCCCTCGCGAAATATTTCATCGAGGTGTCGCTTTCCTCCGGCAGATCGATGACACTCTTAAGCCCGTGAGCAGCATAAACCCCGATGACGTAATATTCCTCGTCACCATTGACATGCTTCTTCACATAATCCCGTCCGGACAGCAGATCCAGCAGCTCCAGTTCCCCGGCATGATGTCCGCTCTCTTCCCACAGCTCCCGGGCCGCCGCTTCTTCCATCGACTCTCCCGGCTTAATCCCGCCGATCGGCAAGCCCCACACATCACGCCCCGGCCTCTTCAGCAGCAACACCTCGCCAGCCTCATTCCTTGCCATGACAGCTGCCTTGATCTTAAACACCACACTGCGGCCGATATATTGACGAATATCTCGGTTATACACGCTCATTACCCGGAACCTCCCCTGCCCCTTCAATGCGCGAATTGTAAGAGCAGCTCTCTAATGCCCCGCGCCTTCTTCTGTATACGTATACGAAATGTCCTCTTGTGATTCCTCATATTTGACCTCAAGGTCAAAGCCGCGGAGGTACCAAAGGTCCCGCTCTTCCATATAAAACGTAACATCATTCACTTTGGCGTCGATGCCCGAATGCTGCGGCTCCTCTATAGCCAGTCCCAATGTAAAGCCGGGATGCAGCCCTCCGCTTGCACTATAACGCGGAAAGAATCGGACCTTGGCTCCGGCCTGCAGCTCCAGCTCTCGAATAAACCAGGAAGCGGCTTCTTGACTGACTTGGATCCTCATATCTTTCACTCTCCTTGACCATCTCACCTGACATATATAATGTTTATCATAACGCATTCTATGTAGAGGTTACAAATGTTTTTGGCGCTTTCAGGACATGCTGTGAACCCGCGATGAGGCCTGACCCCGTCATGCGGCTAAAAAATAAGTTTGACATTCTGAAAGACATGGTGATAAAATTCAGACGAACCAAATGAATTCAAATAATTGTCAAATCTTAAAGAAAGGGGCGATCCAAGTGTTCAACACAGTCATTGTTATGTATACACATCCTGGCCGTACAGTGAACCAATTGAATATTGACAACGCCCCGCTGCATGCTTCACTCATTCGGAAGTCGCCAGTTTAGCCCTGGTATCCTTCTACGATGACGCCGCGGTACGTTGATACACTTCCGTGGTCATGATAGGTTTACACCGAGCATATCATCCGGTTTTCGGAGGATATGCTTTTTTTGGCTGTAAATACCCGTCAGAAGCTTGTTGATTTGGATGATGAAAGGATGGAACCAATCATATGTTTGCCGTTTTAAAAAATTTAGGCTGGTTTTTTCAGCTGGAGAAGAAACGATATCTCGTCGGATTGTTTTTCCTCATTGTGTGCGGAGGCCTGGAGCTCCTGCCGCCTCTACTGCTCGGTAATGCCATTGATGACATTGTAACAGGCTCCATCTCCTGGGGAGGGCTGACTCAATATCTGCTGCTTATTCTCGGTCTTGTTGCCGTCATTTATCTCTGTACATACGTGTGGATGCACCGCATCTTTGGCGGAGCGAATCTGGTGGAGCGCCTGCTACGCACCCGCTATATGAATCATTTGCTGGGCATGATGCCCCCCTTTTTCGAGAAGAACCGGACCGGGGATCTTATGGCCAAGGCCACGAATGATTTGCGCTCTGTCGCTGCTACAGCGGGCTTTGGCATGCTCGTCATGACCGACTCCACCTTCTTCCTGGTCGTCATCCTGTTTGCGATGGGCTTTCTGGTCAGCTGGAAGTTAACGTTAGCTGCCATTCTGCCGCTTCCTTTGATTGCCGTCGGTATGGTTATCTATGGCAGAGCTATACACAAGCGCTACACTGCCGCCCAGGATGCCTTCGGCGTGATGAATGATCAGGTGCTGGAGTCGGTTGCCGGCGTCCGCGTGATCCGGGCCTATGTGCAGGAGCGTGAGGATCAGCAGAAATTTCAGGACATTACGGATGATGTTTACCGTAAGAATCTGGCGGTAGCCAAGGTCGATGCCTTGTTCGAGCCAACGATTAACTTTTCCATTGGACTCAGCTATGTGATCGGTCTATCCTACGGGGTTTATATGGTTTTCCAGAACGAGATCACGCTGGGCAGCCTGGTATCCTTCAACATGTATCTGGGCATGATGATCTGGCCCATGTTCGCCATCGGAGAGCTCATTAACATTATGCAGCGGGGGAACGCCTCCCTGGACCGTGTGAACAGCACATTGTCTGTTCCGCCAGACGTGCCCGAGCCGGAGCAGCCTGTGCATGTCCGCACACCGGATAGCGTCGTCTTTGACCACCTCAGCTTCCGCTATCCTTCTTCTGGCGAGGATAACTTGAAGGACATCTCGCTGACCCTGAAACGTGGGCAGACCCTTGGCGTTGTCGGCCGGACCGGCAGCGGTAAATCCACCCTGCTCAAGCAGCTGCTGCATGAGTATCCTGCTGGCACGGGAAGGCTGCTGTTTGCCGGCGTACCGGTAGAGAATCTGTCCAAGGAGCAGCTGCATGCCTGGATCGGCTATGTCCCGCAGGAGCAGATTTTGTTCTCCAAGACGGTGAGACAGAACATTCAATTTGGCAAAAAAGATGCCGATGACGAAACCATTATGGAAGCCATCCGAACGGCAGCATTCGATCAGGATCTGCACACCTTATCCGACGGGCTGGATACGCTTGTCGGCGAGAAAGGAGTCGCGCTGTCCGGCGGTCAGAAGCAGCGCGTGTCTCTGGCCAGAGCTTTTATCGCAGACCCGGAGATCCTCATTCTGGACGATGCCTTATCCGCCGTTGATGCCCGCACGGAAGCCAAAATCATTGAACATATCCGGACCCAGCGTTCCGGCAAAACCACTCTTATCTCCACACATCGCCTCTCTGCGATCCAGCATGCAGACTGGATTGTTGTACTGGAGGACGGAGCCATTACCGAAGAGGGTACGCATGAAATGCTGCTTGCAGCCAATGGCTGGTACCGGGAGCAATATGAACGGCAGCAGCTTGAAAATCATCTTTCATCCTAGGAGGTGTTCTGCTTGAGCGGAAACCAATCTCAATCCATACCCAATACGACCGGAATAGCCAGACGGCTCTTCCGTTACGCGCTGACAGCCAAGGGAACGTTTATCGCAGCGCTTCTCATGCTCGCAATCGGTGTCGCCGCCGAGCTGGCCGGACCGTTCATCGCCAAGACGATGATCGACGAGCACGTGCTCGGCATCGAACAGCCCTATTACGAAACCGACTCCCCGGAAGGAGCCGCACTATATCAAGGCACTTACTATAAAAGAGCAGACCGATTAAGCGCCGAAGAAAACAGCGGTGCAGAGGTACGGCTGCTGCAGAGCGGAACGAGCTTTTATTTCATTAACGAGCCTGTAGAACGTGCCGAAGGCAGCCGCTCTTTTCAGGACGGAATCATGAGCATTACGTACGGCGATTCCACACAAAGCTATCCTGCCGTCAAGCTGAGCACAAGCGAGCTGTTCAGCTTTTACAAGCCGGAGCTGCCCGGCGTTTACAAGCTGGTCGGACTGTTTATGATTGCCATATTCATTTCCATGCTGGCCGTCTTTACTCGTACCTTCTGGATGCAGTCGGCAGCCAACCGTGTCATTCAGAAGCTGCGCACTGACGTTTATGCCCATATTCAGCGCCTGCCTGTCCATTATTTCGACAATCTGCCGGCCGGCAAGGTCGTATCCCGCGTTACCAATGACACTGAAGCCGTGAAGGATCTGTTCGTTGCCGTGCTGTCTAACTTTGCATCCGGCATCGTCTACATTACCGGTGTGTACATTGCCTTGTTCCTGCTGGATGTGCGTCTTGGCTTGATCAGCCTGTTTATTATTCCGATGCTTCTCATCTGGATTGTCCTTTACCGGAAATTTGCCACCCGTTACAATGTGGTAATTCGCTCGCGCTTAAGTGAAATTAATGCCATCATTAATGAATCCATCCAAGGCATGCCGATCATTCGGGTCTTCCGCCGCCAGAAAGCGACCCGCGAGGAATTTGAGGAGCTCAACCGCGATTATATGGCTCATCAGAATAAAATGCTGAATCTGAACTCCTTGACGACGCACAATCTGGTTAACGTCTTACGAAACATTGCGCTCGTCGTCATCTTGTGGTATTTCGGGTCTGCGTCCTTGTCCGCAACGGGAATCATTTCGATTGGGGTGCTGTACGCCTTCGTCGATCTGATGGGCCGGATGTTCCAGCCGATTACCGGAATGGTCAACCAGCTTGCTGCACTGGACTCCTCCATCGTATCTGCCAAAAGAGCCTTCGAGCTCATGGATGAGCCCGGCGAAGCCGTGACGGATGGCTCCATGCCAAGATATCAGGGAGATGTTGAATTCAAAGATGTCTCCTTTGCCTACAAAAAGGATTACGTGCTGAAGAATATTTCCTTCCAGGCAGCCAAGGGCCAAACCGTGGCGCTCGTCGGTCATACCGGCTCCGGCAAAAGCTCGATTATTAACCTGTTGTTCCGATTTTATGATCCGCAAAAGGGCAGCATTACGATTGATGGAAAGCCGGTCACGGAAATTCCGAAGCAGTGGCTCCGCCAGCATATGGGCATTGTCCTGCAGGACCCTTATCTCTTTACAGGCACCATCGCCAGCAATGTTAGTCTCGGTGATCCGCGGATTAGCCGGGAACAGGTGGATCAGGCGTTAAGGGCGGTCGGTGCCGACCGGCTGCTGAGCCATCTCCCGCTCGGATTTGACGAACCCGTCATCGAAAAAGGGAGTACGCTGTCTGCCGGTCAACGCCAGCTCATTTCATTCGCCCGCGCCCTCGCCTTCGATCCGGCGATCCTGATTCTGGATGAAGCCACAGCCAACATTGATACCGAAACCGAGGCGATCATTCAGCAGGCGCTGGAGGTGCTGAAGCAGGGCCGAACTACCTTTATCATTGCCCATCGCCTCTCGACCATTCGAAATGCAGACCAGATCCTCGTTCTGCATCGCGGTGAAATTGTGGAGCAGGGCTCCCATGATACGCTGATGGCACAGGGCGGCAAATACTTTAACATGTATCAGCTGCAGCAAGGCTCACCGGAGGCTGCGGGCGGTAGCATTCAGCGTGAGCGTGAAGCTATACCTGTACCGGCCATCATGAAAAAAGCAGCCGTGAAGCTATAATAGCTCTAAACAGCCAATTCGTTTGAACGGAAAAGGGCTGTCCCTATTGGGACAGCCCTTTTCCAATTTAGATGTGGTTATCTACGGTGAAGACGGTGCTTCTTTCACGGTAACCTTATACGGTGCAGGAACGTAGGCTTCCGCCGTCGCTTCTGAAATCACCTGAGGATACATTTTGTCTGGATCCGGCGGAGTGACCGAGTAATACACCACCGCTTCCCAATCACTTATGAACTCTATAGAGGATACCATGAGGCCGTAGCCAGGATGCGGCATATCGCTTTTCGTAATGACTACCCTGTTCACATTCTCGTCCACCTTGATTACATCGCTGGAGACCTGATCTCCTCCCTCAACAGGCGGAATTTCAACAGGCGGCTTCTCATTCGGAAAGCCGTTCAGAAAGTCCCTTGCAGCATGCACCATTTGGGCGGCTTCCATACGCGTTAAGGTTTCCTTCGGCTGAAACTCATCCTTGTCATTCAAATCGGCCATGTTCGTAATGAGCAGAAATTGCACCGCGCCCCGGAATTCCTCGGAGATCTTTTCCTCATCGGCAACCTCTATATGGATCGCGATAATCGGATAATCACCGGTAGACTGTACAGCGGCATGCAGCAATCCGGCAAAGGTCTCCCGGTTGATTGGCTTATTCCACGCCATCTCGTTCGTGACCGGCAGCCCGTGCATCGCTGCAATGTTCACTGCTTCACTGAACCAGGCACCGTCCGGCACTGAGCTGAACGATTGACCGCTGAAATTCGGAAATACCTGAAGCTCTGTCGCATTCACGATCATTTGCACCGCTTGTGCGGCCGTAAGAGACTGGTTCGGAGCAAATCGGTCCTCTGAAATCCCATTAATCACTCCGGCGCGCTGCAGATCCTTCACAATGGCGAGCTGGCTGCTATCCTCCACATCGGAAAAAGCAAACGCAGAAGCTGACATACTGCCCACCAGAGCGGATGACATAAGTAACGCTGAGATCATCTTGGTTGATTTTTTCATAATATGCACCTCCTATACCTTACAGACGCCATCGGGCAGCCAGATGTTTCAGTTTATCGCGTTTTTGTTTCCCGGCTGCAGCTAAGACGGACTTGACTCATCCTGCCGATCCCCGTCCAAACCGAGCTTGATATACATTTCTCCCGAATAGCCTTGAAGCTTCTGCTCCAGAGCCTGCGCCTGATCCTTAAAGGCATTCAGCTCTCGAATCATCCGGGAACGGCCCGCCGGACTAAACGTATCATGAATTCGTTCTTTAAAATAATCATGGACAATATAATTGCGCTGTTTCCATACTTCTTTCAGCTGAACCGTCTCTTCCTCGGAAAAGGGAAAATAGTGCTGTATTTCCTGAACGAGCTGACCTAGCGAGCTACTTAGCTTACGCTGATACAGCTGCGTAAAATCTTCTTCCGAAGGCACCTGACCCTTGGACAGCTTGATGAGCATGAGCAAATTCGCCAGCTGCTGCTCCAGAGCCTGGGAATAATAGACCGCCAAACCGAAATAGGTTAACAGCTCTTTGGAGTGTTCGCTGTCCAGCAAACGTGTCTGATTCATAGAGTCCTCCTATACATCGCTGCTATTTCGTGTTTATCGTGTTCACCTTCTATGGTATAGGAAGATTCCCCCTCCTTCAATCACAAAAAAACCTAAACCCGTCCATTGGCCATGACAAGTTCAGGTTGTGAAGCTTTAGATGATGAAGTTAATTTGTGAATTAGGCGACACAGCACATCTCGCGGCATACCTCCACGCAGCGACGGCAAGCGGCTGCACAGTCCTGGCAATGCTGATGCGGATGCTTCTCACACTCTGCAGCGCAGGCTTCACAAATCTGGATCGTCAGGCTGCAAATGTCCGAGGCAAACGGGCTCATACGGCTCATGGCATCCGCTGCAAACGAACAAATATCTGAACACTCCCGAGTCAGTTCAATACATTCACGCAGCATGGCAATATCATATTCCTTCAGGCAGGAAACATAGCAGACGTTGCTGGCATTCACGGCTTCAAAACAAGCCTCAATACAATCTTTATACTGTAATTCTTGACTCATGTATGTTTACCTCCCATGATAATGTCTGATGAAAATGTATTAAACGAAAATCCAAGCCGCTGAATCAAGTTGGCTCTGACAGTTTTTGCAGCTGCTGCTTCAATGCTGTACGATCAAACTGTTCCCCGATAAAGACCAGCACATCTCGCAGCTCCACCTCCTGTGGCAGCCGGGTGTAATCCGTCTCGCGGAAGGCATATTGGAACAGGTAACGGCTCGCCGTATCCTGAAACGTCAGGATGCCCTTGGCCCGGTATATATCACGCGGTAGCTCGCGAATCCATGCCTCGAATTTGCGGCTATCCAGCGGACCTTGAAGATGATGGGTATAGGACATGACATGAGCATGGGTGTCATGAGAAGCTGCTCCGCCTTTGAAGCTGCGGCCTGGTGTATTCATTCTTTCATCATCCGACGCTCCCTCAGGTACAGCGGCACTTTGTTCTGAACGGCTAACCGCACTCAGCATCGGCTCCAGATCGACATGACATCGAACAGCCTCGAAGGCAACTGCAGACCGGTTCCACTTCTCCACAATCTCTGTGACCTCTGACAATTCGTCCTGGCTTAGCCGGTCTGCTTTGTTCAGGATTAACACATTGGCGCAGCGAATTTGTTCCTGCATCAGCCGATAGGTTTTGGCCCGCTGCTCCCGGTGAAGGTGAAGAAGATGCGGAGTATCTACAACCGTAATCATCTGCTGAAGCTCAATATTTAAAAAGAGGGAAGCCTCGGCGACACCGTCGAGGATCTCCATCGGATTCGCGGCTCCGGTCGCCTCCACCACGATGACATCCGGACGATCGCGCTGCAGCAGCATGCCGAGCTCCGCGGCAAAATCCGCCCGGATGGTACAGCACACACACCCGCTGAGCAGCTCAGAGGTAGGGACGTCTGCCCCCGCCGCCAGGCTGTCGATGTTCACCTCGCCAATCTCATTCATAACCACGGCAGGCTTTAGGCCCTCCTGCTTCCAATGCTGCAGCAGCCGAGTTAGCAGAGTCGTTTTACCGCTCCCTAGAAAACCTGATAATATGTATACAGGAGTCATCTTGTTTCGCATATTGTTCTCTTTCCTTTCCACACGTTCTGTTAGCGAGTGTACTATAAGTGAAAGACGAAGAGCAACCAAGGATTCATATTTTTAATGTTTGATTCAAGAAAGGAGTACATACCATGAACTCAGTAGAAGAACATCGTAAAGAGGCACCGGCCTCGGTCAGCTGTATGGTTATTACCGTCTCGGACACCCGTACATTAGAAACAGATCAGAGCGGTCGGTTGATATGTGAGCTCCTGGAGACTCAAGGTTATATCGTGGCTGGACGAACAATCGTAAAGGATGATTATGAACAAGTCCGCGAGCTTCTATATGACGCTTCCAGCCGTCCTGACATTGACGCCGTCTTGCTTACTGGCGGTACAGGTATCTCCGGAAGAGATACAACGTATGAAGCCGTTGCTTCCATGCTGAGTAAGGAGCTCGCCGGATTTGGGGAGGTTTTTCGTTTCCTCAGCTATCAGGAGATCGGTTCCGCAGCGATTTTGAGCCGCGCTGTGGGTGGGTCGATCGGGGACACGGCTATCTTCTCCATGCCGGGCTCGGTCAATGCCGTTAGACTCGCTATGGACAAGATTTTGCTGCCCGAGCTCAGACACGTTGTGCGGGAGCTGAAAAAGCCGGTATCATAAGCTCATAAGCTGAATACCCAAGCATATCTGCATTCCTGTATTTCTCACTTAACACAACAACGCTCCGGTGCATACCGGAGCGTTGTTGTGGTGTTATTATTTGTTATCATCCGACTCATTCGTATGGTCCCCTGCGTGAAGCTCATTGGATTTCAACAGCTCGGACGCAATCCTTTTGATTTGTTCCTCATACTGGCCTTGATTCTCACCGGAAGACAAGTAGACGAAGGCTGAGGATTTCTCTTCGACAAGTACGGCGTCCAAGCCTTCACCGCCTTCTTCCACAGCTCCGCCATACAGCTCCTTCATCTGAGCCATACGTGTCTCTTCATCCGGATAAACGAACAGCTTGATCTGCTGATCCTCTGCATCCTTAATCAGATACTGATACTGGATGCTTCCATCCTGAGCTTCAGTAAACGATTCTTTCGTCAGCTCCATGCCTTCATCCTGAAAGCGCTCCTTCATCATCGTCAGGAACTTCCCATTCAATCCGCGTCCTTCTTGCGCTGCTTCCTGCGTTCCTTCCTCGAAGGCTTGTCCGTTATATTGCTCCACCTCGCGCTCAACAACGTCCTGGCTGCAGCCTGCAATTCCAAAGGCCAATAAACCTGCCGCTGCCGCTTTGCCCCAAGATTTCATCATTTTAGGCATCCTCCTTCTATGACATCGAAACCACCGTTCTTCCGACGGCCTGACCCTGCAGAATCTGCCCCAGGGTGGCTGGCAGCTCTGCAAGACCTACTTCGCGAATTCCCTCAGCCAGCACACTTTCCGGCTTCCATGGTCCTGCCAGCAGAGACCAGACATCCTTTCTTACAGACATCGGGCAATAGACCGAGTCAATGCCGAGCAGTCGGATATTTCGAAGGATGAACGGATATACCGTACCGGGGAAATCGGTTCCTCCCGTCAAGCCGGATAATGCTGCAGAGCCTCCATACTTCAGCTGCTTCAAAATATCTGCCAGCCTCTCGCCGCCAACCGGATCAATAGCACCTGCCCATCGTTCAGCGGAAATCGGTCCTGGTTTCTCCGGGGGAAGCTCGTCTCTGGAGATGACCTGATGCGCTCCGAGAGCTTTCAGCCAGGCCTCCTCCTTCTCTTTTTTACCCGTGGATGCCACAATTTCATAACCAAGCCGCGATAGGATAGACACTGCGAAGCTGCCTACTCCCCCGGTTGCACCCGTCACTAGGACCGGACCATGCTCCGGCTTCAGTCCATTATGAATCAGAGCATGAACCGACAGTGCCGCAGTGAAGCCCGCCGTACCGATGCCCATAGCTTCCTTCGCTGACAAGCCGGCCGGCAGCTTCACCAGCCAATCGCCGTTCAGACGCGCATATTCGCTGAAGCCTCCTTCATGGCTGACTCCAAGGTCATAGCCTGTGCAAAGCACATGATCGCCTGCTTCATATTCAGGATGACTGGACTGCACCACCGTCCCCGCCAAATCAATGCCTGGAATGAACGGATAGCGCCGCACAATTCTTCCATCTGGTATAGAAGCAAGGCCGTCTTTGTAATTGACGCTGCTGTAGGAGACCTGGATCGATACATCACCCTCCGGCAGCTGCTCCGGACCCAGCTGTGTCACGCCAGCCCGAAATCCTTGTTCATCCTTATTTACCACATACGCTTGAAAAGCTTCAGGTATCCCCATGTCTAAATCCTCCTGACCATTTGCTTTCATTTTTAATATACCCATTGTAGTACAGTTCTTTCGCAGATGGTAATTTAGATGTCATCACTGTATGACTTCGACTGAAAAAACACCCTCAAGTGCAAGCTGGATGCTGTTGCACTTAAGAGTGTTCTCAAATTTTAAGCATATCGTTGAGACTTTTGCAGTATGGCTTGCGCAACGGCCCACCATGTAATGCCAGCAATGAGGGTTAGGAGCAGCTTACGATCCCATGAATAGTCGTCTGGCAATTCTCCTCGAAAATAATAAATATTCAATAAAGGCACCAGGCTTCCTCTAGACAGGATTTGTGTGAAGCAATAGCCCATAATGACGAATAATGCCCACCCTATTTGACGCACAAGGACCATAGACAATAAACCCAATCCGCATATAAAAAAAGTCTGAACGGCAATTTGGATAAAATACGCTAGCAGCTGTTTGTAGTCGGTATACTGTACAATGAAATGAAACGAAATAAATACAATTACGATATATAGGATAAAAAAGACAGCTGCTCTGTAAGCACCATAATAAAATCTAGACACAGGGTAGGTAAATAAGGTTTCACTCCCCTCCTCTTCTAGGATATTGTAAAAAATACAAATCGTCCACCAGACTCCCGCTGCAGGAATGATATATTCCATTGCCGGTAAATAATAGGCTTCATTATGGTGAGTTAACACAGCATATATCATAGTTACACAAAGGCAAAAAACAGGGATAACAGCGTTGAACCCTAAAGCCATCACGTCAAAACGAAATAATTTCATCATGTTCATGAGTTTGTTTGTTTTCCCATCAGATAAAGATACCCTTCTTCAAGCCCGGCGTTAACCTGGTAAGCCCCTTCCACAGGTTTGTCTGACAGAAACTTAATGATGAATTTTCCACCTTCAGACTCTGTTGAGATGACTTCAATATGTTCAGATTCACGATAATACGTTTCCTTGTCCAGTTCCTTCTTCCAAACTTTTCCTTGAGCTATAGCTGCAACATTATTAATTTCACCCGTTACGAGAAGCTTACCTTTATGAAGAACTGCGACCTCGTCACATACTGCGACAACATCCTCCACAATATGGGTGGAAATGATCACTATATTATCTTTAGACAATCCTCTTAATAACCTTCTAAACCGGATTCGTTCTTCAGGATCTAATCCTGCTGTCGGTTCATCGACAATTAATATTCGGGGATTTCCTAACAAAGCTTGAGCAATGCCTAATCTCCTGAGCATTCCTCCCGAGAGAGCACCGACCTTCTTGTGGAGCTGCTCTGTAAGATTGACATGCTCACTGATTTCTATTATTTTGCGCTTATAATCCTCAACCTGTTTAAGAATTGCAATATGCTGAAGCAGTTCCATAACCTTCACATTCTTGAACAATGAAAAATGCTGTGGCAAGTATCCGATCAATCTTTGAACCTCGCGTTTATTGCTCCATCTGATCTCATTGTATGACACTGTGCCTTCGCTACAGTCAATTAATGTAGCTAAAATTCGCATGAGTGTAGATTTACCGGCTCCGTTCGGCCCCAGAAGTCCAAACATGCCTGGCTTTATTTGAAGTGAAACATCTGATAATGCCTGATTATTTCCATACTGTTTAGAAATATGCTCAATAGATAACAGCATGCTCACACCCGCCCTTCTTCCATTTTATCCGCGATAAATTGTTTAATTTGTCTTTCGTTGGCTCCTTTTTCGATCATGACGAGCCAATGTCTAAAAAATGTTCTCATCTCTTCCTGATACTCTGAATTTTTCTCTATCCACAATTTAAATTCGGGGTCTATATATCCATAGTCAACAAATCGAGCCAATGAGCTTTTCTCATCGATATTGTGCTGTAGATAATACCAATGTTCATAAGCCACAAGCATCAAATCCTCATTAGCTGCATTCATAGAGATTTCGGGTGAGCGCAGCAGGCTACTCGTGATTCCTGCCACATTTAAAGCTTCATAGTTTAGAATGTCATGATTTAGATGGCTCTGAGTCGATACAATCCAATAGTCTCCGAGATCCCATGTTGATTTAAATACTTTGGCTGCTTCAATGGGAAGGGGGAGAAAAAATATTTTTGTCAATTGTGGCTTTTGAATACCAAAATCATCTAAAATCTTAGGGCGAATCTGCTGTATAGCATCAATATAATTTCTTATGGACTCTTCTGCTTTATAATTGGATAACGAATCAAATACCGTCATTTGATCCATCCTTTGTGATTTGACCATTCCCGCGACAACGGTTATGCCGCTGCTCGTTTCCCCTTTCCAAATTCCTGGACTGCTCTGGGTCAAATTCGTAAAAATATGTTTATCACCTGAGTATCGCAGCTCATAGCTTATGGGAGTGTCAATCAAGCTGCTTGGCACCTGCACTAATCGGTAGCCGTCTTGATTAATCATAGATGGGTAATAACCCGGAGACGGGAGCCAGTTAAAGTATGCAGGAAGTAAAACGGCCTGTTCATTCGCGTAAAAATAAGGAGAGCTTATCCCGCTATATGTTATACGCAGATGAACCGACTCCCCCTTCACAACATTCTTTGCAAGTATAATCTCTAATCTGTCTTGATTCCGGTGAAATTGAAGATTATTTCCTGTCTCGTCTTGTATATGTTCAATATGAAAATTATGGTATAGGCTAAAAGTAAGCTTATCTACATTCTTCCCCATCCGTAAATCTAAATCTGCTTGTACTTGCAATGACCTTTTTACATCCAGTTTCACTTGATACGATTGAACTTGGAATTCAATGGGCTCTTTAGCTTTCTGATCAACAACCATCTCGGAATAAAAATTTTTGTCATAAAGCTCTTTCGAATCCTTCTCGCTTAGTGTATGAATCACTTGGCTGGGCTGCAAAATGATATACTGATTGATAATAATCAAGGCCATGCAAACTATAACGCCTCCAATTGCACTAGGCATTTTGATCTCTTGTTTCATCTTTAATTTAAGAATTATCATGATTACAAGTAAGGCGAGCCATTGCAGCTTTATAAGCCAGCGGTTTAATTCTAATGGAAATCCGTATATGGGATCATATAACAGATGAATATCGGACTGGCCTAAATTGAGGATGGATAGTAATGGATATAGATTGATATTTAGAACAGCCATCAAATTCGTAAGGATTAAGGTATTCATCGGCCCCGCAAAAATATTGAACAGCAATAATCCCAGCAATGAGGCTTTGAACTTCCCACTCCCTCCCAGCAAACATCCTAGCCAGGCAGAGATCCAAAACGGCAGCACATAATAAAGCATGATGTATAATACGGTTTTGATATACATCTCAAATGGAACTCCAAACCTATTGAAGAATAACAAAATGATAGACAGAGAAAGGAGAGCATAGCCCACAATCAGGAAAACAACACAGACAAATTTGGAAATGAATTTATGTAAGTATCCCATTGAGATCGTATTCACAAGTTCAGACATCTGGTTAGTGTTATCTTGACGGACCATGTAGAACCCGATGATCGAAAAATACAACATACCAATCTGCACGACTGCTGCACTGGAGGTTAATGCTCCCCCTGCGTCACCAGACACTAACCGAAACCACACAATGTACAGTAAACCTATGATTAATAGAATGAAAGAAATCCAGAAAAACCATCTACGCAGTAAAATCATTAGATCAAATTTTATACTGTTCATCACTTTGTTGACCATATCAAGTTTTCTCTCCTAGACTTACGTTTTATTTGCACCCTGTATACTACAATACCAAATTTTCAATATTATGGCATGACATTTATGATAATTATTTATTGTGTCTTTTGAGTCTAAGGTGTAGAGAACAACTGGAAATAGCCTCCCCTTGTCGAATTGCCTGTAAAGCTCCCGAGAAATGACGCCTTCTGCGCTTTCCCGAGAAATAATGATCTACATGCCGCTGCTTTAAAAGCCTTTACGCAAAAAAAGACCTGCCTCAGCAGGTCCCTCCTCATCTACCTTTAATCCTCGTCCTGTTGATCCTGTCCCAGCTCCTCCATATACTCCGCGATCAAGCGCTGCTTCAGCTCCCACACCTGCTCGCTTAAATTAATACGATAGATTTCGGGGTTCAGCTTGCGGAGATATTCTGGCCAGAACTGCTGCAGCTGTCCATTATGATGCTCACGGATCTCCTCCAGTGTCGGCAGCTCATACACGAGCTGGCCTTGGTCAAATATAGGCGTCAGCATCGGCACCGCCTGAAAGTCCCGGACATTCTTGCGCATGTAAGGATGTAGCGGATTAAACAGCTTCAGCTTGCCTCCCTCCGGCGGCATGCTCTCTTCAGGGAAGCAGATGTAATCTGCAATGGCTTTCCCGCTTCCTTTGGAGATAATTCGGTACACTTCCTTTTTGCCAGGGGTGGACACCTTCTCCGGATTGGCAGAAATTTTAATGGTGGCTTTCATGGCTCCATCTACTTCCCGCTCCACCAGTTTGTATACGCCGCCCAGAGCAGGCTGATCCGCTGCCGTTATCAGCTGGGTGCCTACGCCCCAAATATCAATCTTGGCACCTTGTGCCTTCAAATCCAGAATCGTATTCTCATCCAGATCATTGGAGGCGACAATCTTGACATAAGATAGGCCCGCATCATCCAGCATTTGACGCGCCTTGATGGATAGATACGCAAGATCTCCGCTGTCCAGGCGGATAGCGTTCATTCGTTTCCCTTGAGCCTCCAGCTTCTTCGCCGTCCGGATTGCGTTCGGCACACCGCTGGACAAGGTATCGTAGGTATCAACCAGCAGCGTCACCTGATCAGGCATAACCCGGGCAAAAATATCGAATGCCTCCTGCTCATTATGAAACGTCTGCACCCAGGAATGCGCGTGCGTGCCCTTCGTTGGAATGCCGAACTGCTCACCGGCCAGCATATTGGAGGTAGCATGAAATCCCGAAATATATGCAGCCCTGGCTCCCCATACGGCAGCATCTGCTTCCTGCGCACGGCGGGTTCCGAACTCCAGCAGGGTATCTCCGCTCGCAACCTGGCGGATCCGGGAAGCTTTAGTTGCAATCAGCGTCTGAAAATTCATAAAGTTCAAGATGGCTGTCTCCACCAGCTGCGTTTCCATAATGCGTCCCTCTACCCGGATTAAAGGCTCGTTGGCGAAGACCAGTGAGCCTTCCTTCATCGCGTGTATCGTTCCTTGAAACCGGAAATGACGCAGCTCCTCCAGAAAGGCAGGCTCGTACTGCTCCTCCTGCTTGGCTAAGTAAGCGATATCCTCTTCACTGAATTGCAATTGATTAATATAGTTAACAATTCGCTCCAGGCCGGCAAACACAGCATACCCGTTGCCGAAGGGAAGCTTGCGGAAATAAGCCTCGAATACGGCCCGAGTCTCGTGAGAGCCGTTAACCCAATGTGCGTACATCATATTGATCTGATATTTATCCGTATGCAAAGCCAGTCCAGCCTTCATGTGATGCTCCTCCTTCGTCCGCTGCCCGGTGCCTCGTTCAAGAGCCGGTCCCGGGTTTTAGTTGCTGTTTATTACCCTCGCGCCCAGAGTTCCTTCAAAATGTGTTAAGGCCCAATCATGTCCTGCAGCATTAAAGCTGGCTACTGCATCCTTATATACCGTGATGTTATAGCCCAGATTGTAAGCATCCACAGCCGTGTGCAGCACACAAATGTCTGTACAGACTCCGATCAGGCTGATTTCCCGAATGCCGCGTTCTCTCAGCTTGACATCCAGATCCGTTCCGCAAAAAGCACTGTATCGGCTCTTGTCCATCCAGTAAATCTGTTCCTTATTCTCTTTATATGCCGATTCCAGTGCACCAAAGAGATTTCTGCCTTCAGTCCCTCGAAGGTTATGCGGCGGAAACAGCTTGGCTTCAGGGTGGTAGGCTTCGTTCTCTTCATGCAAATCTACGGCCATGACGACAAAATCCTGCTGCTCCACATAGCGGCGGGTTAGCTCAGCCACGGTATGCTGGATCGCGACAGCTGCTTCTCCTACCGGGAGCTTGCCGTCTACGAAATCATGGGTAAAATCAATTACGATTAATGCCTTCATGTCTATACACACTCCTTATTCACCTTATTTCAAAGCACTTTGCTTCTACGGAGGCTCGCTGCAAGATATAGCGATCCCTCAGCACGTTTCAGTTCCCCGAGATTAAGTGTACATGGATAGCAGTGGTGTATGGTCTGTGAATCGGTACAGCTGTGCCGGACGCTGGGAATACTGATTGGAGCTCACCGGCTTTCCGTCCTCATTCCGCACCTCCTCCAGAATTCCCTGGCGGCTGCGTGTAGATGTGATCTTACGAATAAAGTTCGGCTCCTTAAATTCCGGCACGACCGTCTGAATGACCTGATACAGCTCGCTTAACGTAAACTCCTCCGGCAGGAACTGCTTGGCAATCGTCGTCTGCAGCATTTGCTGCTGAATTTGGCGGTAAGCATCCAGAATGATGCGTCGGTGGTCAAAAGCGAGCTCCAGCTCATCCAGAGCCTGGCTCACGGTGAAAAGTCCGACCTCTTCCGCATCATCCGCAGCCTGCCGGTGCTCCAGCATCCATTCCTCGACTAAGGCGTAAAAGGCATGGCTGATAATCCATCCGCGTGGATCCCGCCCAGGGTCACTATATACGCCAAGGTACTCCAGATGGCCGCCATCGACTCCGGTTTCTTCCTTAAGCTCTCGTGTCGCAGCATCATATATAGATTCGCTTTCCCGGCAAAATCCTCCAGGCAGCGCCCACATGCCGGCACAAGGCCAGGATTTACGGCGGATCAGCATCACCTTGAGCTCACGAATCGGCAGGGTCTTGGTGACGGTCTTTCGCTCCCGCTTCGTCAGGGTAAACATTACAATATCGGCCGGTACGCCATCGGGAGTCCGGTAGCGCTTCGTAGTAGATTGAGATGGATCTGCATTTTGCGTCATGTGATCACCATTACTTTTAATTTGATAATATCATTATGACATACTAATCTGGACTGTCAAGCCCTTCCTGAGAATTCCTTGCTCCTTACGATACCCTTAGATATTACATTTCATGTTGTTAAGGAAAGACAGAGAAAAGGTGCGGACCCCAGGTCCGCACCTTTTCTAGCCGCAGCTGCTCGGTGGCGCTTCTTTACCTGTCTCGACATTTACCTTCTGCGAGACGGTATCATGAATGACTGACATCACGAGCTGCAGCAAATAGTTAATATCGCTTTGGCTCTGTTGAAACTCGGACACAACAGGAATAGCGTCAATTTCATCCTGAAGCTCATCAATTTCACGTTCGATTTTGGTTACCATGTCCTGGTTCTGGAAGGTTTCAAACGCCACGATTTCCTTCTGCTTCTTCTTGATCGTTTGAATCAGCTTCTGCACATGCTCATGACTGCGGATTTTCTCCTCCGCCTGCTGAAACATTTTGACTTCCTCACTTGTCGAAATGAGCTCTGCCAGCTCTTTCGTTTTCTTCATAATATCTTCCCGGATTACCAGGTCGCGGCTGTCAAAGGAAGCCATTCCGTAATTATTTACACGCTGTTCCTGAGTCACGTTCATCGCTCCAATTCATAGTATTATCAATCCACACTTGCACAACCTAAACCGCATCGCTTGCAGGAATGACAGGCTCCATCATCTCGCCCTTGATATACCAGGTCATTGGATCAGTGATACGAACATGCACCAAGCTGCCAATCAGATCCTCGGTGCCTTCAAAATGGACCAGCTTATTGCTGCGCGTTCTCCCGGACAGCATATGATCCTTGTTCTTGCTGACCCCTTCTACCAGAACCTCCACAATGGCATCCTTCATCCGGTCATTGCTCTTGCGGCTGTATTCATGAATTGCATCGTTCAATAGCTGCAGACGCTGCTTCTTGACAGCCATCGGAACATTGTCCTCCATAACCGCTGCAGGCGTTCCTTCCCGCGGAGAATAGATAAAGGTGTAGGCGAAATCAAAGCCTACTTCACGGACCAGGGAGAGCGTCTCTTCGAACTGCTCATCACTTTCGCCCGGGAAGCCCACAATGATATCTGTAGTCAGAACAACGTCCGGGATGGCTCGCTTGATCTTTCCGACCAGCTCCAGATAAACCTCCCGCGAATACTTGCGGCTCATCTTCTTCAGGATCTCACTGCTGCCGGATTGAACCGGGAGATGAATATGCTCCACCAGATTGCCCCGCTTCGCCAGCACCTCAATCAGATGATCGTCAAAGTCCCGCGGATGAGAGGTCGTAAAGCGCACTCGAGGTATATCAATTTTGCGGATTTCATCCATCAGGTCTCCGAAACCGTACTGAATATCCGTAAAATCCTTCCCGTAGGCGTTCACATTCTGGCCCAGCAGCGTAATTTCCTTAAAGCCCTGTCTGGCCAGCTCACGCACCTCGGCAATCACATCATCCGGCCGGCGGCTCCGTTCTTTACCACGGGTGTAAGGCACGATGCAATAGGTACAGAATTTGTCGCAGCCGTACATGATGTTAACCCAGCCGCGCAGACCTTCTCTTTTCTTGGGCAGATTCTCGACGATGTCGCCTTCCTTGGACCATACCTCCACAACGAGCTCTTTGCTGAGCAGAGCCTCCTGAATGAGGTGTGGCAGGCGATGAATGTTATGTGTGCCGAAGACCAGATCCACAAAGCCATGCTTTTGCAAAATCCGCTTGACTACGCCTTCCTCCTGCGCCATACAGCCGCAGACACCCAGCAGCAGATCCGGCTTCTCCACCTTCAGATGCTTCATATGCCCCAGCTCACCGAACACCTTATCCTCCGCATTCTCGCGAATCGCACAGGTGTTGAGCAGAATAATATCTGCCTGCTTGCGGTCCTCTGTCGGCATATAGCCCATTTGCTCCAGAAGCCCCTTGATCGTCTCCGAATCGTGTTCGTTCATCTGACAGCCATACGTATATACCAAATAGTACTTGTCTTTGCCGATATGTTTAAACTCTTCAGGCACCTCTGTATTGTACAGTACCTGTACATCTTGTTTCCCGCGCTGCTTCTCTTGTCTATGATCAGGCTCCGATAGTATGTTAATCTCCCGGCCGCGAATGCGGATTCTTTTGCCGCGCTCATCCTCGGAGAGCACTTTCGCATCGGAAAAATCAAAATACTTGGAGTAATCCTTCTTCTCCTTGGACATTCAGCTGGTCACTCCTTAAATCCGTAAAAGTCCCTTAAACGACATTACCGCCAATAAAGGCATTGTCTCTGATTATATCATGATCTTCCCCATCCGGCTACTGCCGGGGTCCTTATTCTTGAGCCCCTGACAAACATGCTGCGCCACAGCATCAGCTGCTTATTTACTCCACACGTTAACATGAAAAAGCCGCCCCGGCCTCAGCAAGCCCGAAGGCTTGCTCTAGGTCAAGGCGGCTGCACCGCAGGGAACGGCTAGTCGATGATTTCTGCTGTATCTCCAGTGGACGCACCGGCAGCATTGGCTTCATCGGTATCAATATGCATATCAAGTGCAAAGTCCGGGGATACGCGGGCTACTACATGTTCAAGAACGAGGCCCCGCTCTCCACCCAAGCGAACTTTGAGCAGATCTTTATCCTGTATCCCCCATTTTTCTGCATCTGAGGTGTGAAAATGAATGTGGCGCGCGGCCACGATGACTCCCTGCTCCAGGGTTACCTCACCGGCCGGACCTTTGATTGTAATCCCCGGCGTACCATCAATATAGCCAGATTCGCGAACAGGTGCCTTAACACCGATTGCGAAGGAATCGGTACGGGATATTTCGAGCTGGGATGCCTTGCGGGCAGGACCCAAAATACGAACCTTGTCAAATTGACCCTTGGTGCCGATCACAGCTACAGTTTCATTGGCAGCAAATTGACCCGGCTGCGAGAGCGGCTTGAATTCTGTCAGCTGATAGCCGGCTCCAAATAATGCTTCGATGTGCTCCTGACTCAAATGAATGTGGCGGGCGGAAACCCCCACCGGAACAGTTTTACTCATCTGTCTCACTCCTTGTTTTTCTCTATATGCTGTCATGCCAACGTCCATTATACTCTCTATTACCCAAAAATAAAAAGGCAGCACGGAAGCCGCACTGCCTGTTCAAACAATTATCTGAATTCTGCCATCAAATGGTCAAATTGCTCCTCGGTTAACGCCAGGTCCTGTTGGGCCAGAGGCGTCTCTTTGAAGCCTTGAATCTGATTCTCATAGCTTTTGCGTGATTGGTCTTGATAGATCAGACCGGTCAGCAATCCACCCGTTTCCATCAGCTTCGTCATTGCCTGGATCCGGTTGCTCGGATCATAATCCGGGAAAGAGTCCAGATTGACAATATTCTCTTTAAACCATTCGTAGGTATTCACCTTGTTGAAGGTCACACATGGACTGAATACATTAATAATTGAGAAGCCTTCATGCTTGATGCCCTCTTCAATTAATGCCGTTAACTGCTTAATGTCACTGGAAAAGGATTGAGCCACAAACGTAGCGCCCGCCGACAAGGCCAGCTCCAATGGCGACAAGGTCGTCTCGATCGAGCCGCTAGGCGTGCTCTTGGTCACGAAGCCCTCTGCACTGCGGGGAGAGGTTTGTCCCTTGGTCAGGCCATAAATCTGATTGTCCATTACGATATACGTGATGTTCATATTTCTGCGAATAGCATGAATGGTGTGACCCATCCCGATCGCAAAGCCGTCTCCGTCACCGCCGGAAGCGATAACCGTCAAGTCTCGGTTCGCGAGCTTGACTCCCTGCGCAATCGGGAGTGCACGGCCATGAATACCATGCAGGCCATAGGCATGAATGTAGCCCGAGATCCGTCCGGAGCAGCCAATGCCCGAAATTACCGCCAGCTCCTCCGGTGTTAATCCTGTGTTCGCTGCGGCCCGCTGGATCGCAGCCTGAATGGAGAAATCTCCGCAGCCTGGGCACCAGTTCGGCTTCACATTGTTACGAAATTCCTTAAAGGTTGCCATTATACCAGCTCCTTGCTTGCTGTGCAGATCTGCTTGCACTCATGATAAATAATGGATGGCAGGAACGGATTCCCGTCATATTTCAGTACGCTCTTGATCTTGTCTCCATGTCCGCAATGCAGCTTCACCAGGCCGGCAAGCTGTGCAGTGGCGTTGTTCTCCACCACGATAACCTGTCGGGCTTGTTCCACATAGGGCAGCACTTCCTCCACCGGGAACGGATGCAGCAGGCGTACCGTCAAATGATTGGTGCTGATGCCGTCCTTCTCCAGCAGCTCTCTGCCCTGGTCAATGGTACCTCCCGTCGAACCCATTCCAATAATGAGCAGGTCCGGTGTCTCATAAGGCGCATCTACCAGAACCGGATCTCTGACTTCAAGACCCGACAGCTTGCCAAGACGCTTATCCATCATGTTCTTTCGGTTGATCGCAGATTCGGACGGACGTCCGGTTTCGTCATGCTCGACTCCGGTCACGTGGTGAATGCCGTTCTTCTGTCCTGGCAGTACCCGTGGCGAAATTCCATTCTCAGTCAGCGCATAGCGCGGGAACAGCTCTTTCTCTTCCAGCTCCGGCGCCTGGGCTACTAGGCTTCCTCTATCGATCACAATCCGGCTGTAATCCAGCGGCTCACAGGACTGCTTGCCCAGCGACAGCTGCAGATCGGTTACCAGAATGACCGGCACCTGGTATTTCTCCGACAAATTAAAGGCCTCGATCGTATCATAAAAACACTCTTCAATGGAGCTTGGCGCCAGCACGATCTTCGGAATTTCACCGTGTGTTCCGTGAATCATAGCATTGATATCACTTTGCTCCTGCTTCGTTGGAAGGCCTGTACTCGGTCCGCCGCGCTGGGTATCTACAATAACTACCGGTGTCTCTGTCATGCCTGCAAGACCAATACCTTCCATCATGAGCGAAAGGCCCGGGCCTGCGGACGCTGTCATCGTCCGGACGCCAGCGTAATTGGCACCGATCGCCATGGTCACCGCAGCAATTTCATCCTCGGTTTGAACAACTGTGCCTCCAAATTTAGGCAGCTGCTTAATCAAATATTCCATAATTTCAGAAGCCGGGGTAATCGGGTATGCGCTCATGAGACGGCAGCCTGCTGCTACCGCGCCAAGTCCAATGGCATCGTTACCGATCATAAACAGCTTCTGCTTACCATCTGCTGGGAGCAGCTTAAATTCATCCAGCGGGCCTCCGGCCAGCTCCAGGACATAGTCTGAGCCTCGCTTCACAGCCTCCAGGTTCTTCTCTACGACAGCCGGGCCCTTTCTGCCAAATTCCTCTTCCACCGCGCGGTTAAATACGTCTAACGGCAGTCCCAGAAGCGCCCACGACGCTCCGGAAGCTACCATGTTCTTCATCAGTGACGTTCCAAGCTCTTCAGCAATGGCCGTAATGGGTACAGAGAACAAGCGGATCTGGGTACCGTCCGGCACGGTCGGGTTGAACTTGGAATCTGCTACCACTACGCCGCCCGGACGCAGCTCATGCGCATTGAGGTCAATACTTTCCTGGTCAAAGGCCACGAGAATATCCAGATCATCCGAGATTGAGCGAATGGGATCCGTGCTGATTCTTATTTTATTATTCGTATGACCGCCTTTAATTCTGGACGAGAAATGACGGTAGCCGTAAAGATAATAGCCCAGACGATTCAAAGCTGTTGAGAAAATCCGGTCTGTACTCTCGACACCTTCACCCTGCTGGCCGCCAATTTTCCACGATAACTGGTTAATCAAACAATTCCACTCCTTTTCCAATCCATGCATCATCTCAGCGTCGCAGCTGTTCTGCACTTGTTCTATTATAAGTTCTGAAGCGTCATATCACCATTGCTTTTTTTAATTACGATAAAGTTTATCGGTTTAATGTGAAAATGGCAAGAAATATTTTCTAGCTGTGTTCTGCTATCCATTTTGTGATGGAAGATGCTTCTCCAGGAAGGTCAGCGCGTTGCCAGAAATGAAGTCATTGACAAGCTCCTCCGGATAATGCCTCAGCAGCACGTTGATAAACTCCGGATAGCGAGACGCATTCTCCAGCCCGCTTACCCACTCATCAATTCCGTCGAAATCCGACCCGAACATCAGGTGCTTTGCGCCTCCTAAGGAGCAGACATGCTCAATATGCGGAAGCAGATCCTCGGGAGTAACCACCTTGGCCTCATTTCGGATAAACCAGGGTACGAAGGTCAGTCCGATCAAGCCATCCATGGCGATTAACGCTTGAATTTGTTCATTACTCAGATTCCGCGGGTGGCTGCATACCGACATACAGTTGGAGTGAGAGGCAATCAGCGGACGCCGGCTCATCTCAGCCAGCTCCCAGAAGCCGGCAGGGGAAAGGTGAGACACATCCAGTAATATCCCTAGCTGCTGGCAGAGCTCAACGAACTCCTGGCCTTTGCGTGTCAGTCCACCGCCCCGCGGTTCCATCACCCCGTCAGCAGCCCAGTTTGCATGGTTCCACGTCAAGCCCATAAACCGCACTCCGAGCTCATAGCACAGCTGCCCATAAAACAAATTTCCCTCCAGCCCGTCCAGCCCTTCCAACGAAAGCATGCCAAAGCGCTGCCTGCCGCTTCTGATTTCTGCAATCTGTTCCTTCCACTTCAGCCACTCCAGAGGTCCTGCGGCCAGCTTATTCCGGAATATGTCCAGCTGAGCCAGAACGCGTTCAAAGCTGGGTCTGCCGAACCGCTCGGCTAAAAACACCGCAAACACCTGCAGAGCTACATCGCCCTGCTCCATCGTTTTGAAGGATACATCCAGCTCTTTAGCATCTGAAAAAGCCAATCCGGGCTTCTCCCACAGCTTACTCAGTGCATCACAGTGAAAATCCACAACCTTTGTCATATGCGCCCCCCTTGCAGCTTTAAATCATAGCAAAAAGCCTGTTTACCAAGTTCATGTAAACAGGCTCATCCTCTCAACATTCCGTCCCTTATCTTGGTTCGACGATCAATTTAATCGCGGTCCGGTCTTCTCCATCAATAACAATATCCGTGAAAGCAGGGATACAGATCAGATCCACCCCGCTCGGTGCTACAAATCCCCGGGCAATCGCTACGGCTTTAATGGCTTGATTCAGGGCTCCGGCTCCAATCGCCTGAAGCTCTGCACCTCCACGCTCACGAAGCACACCTGCAAGCGCTCCTGCAACTGAATTTGGATTGGATTTTGCTGAAACTTTTAATACTTCCATGGTAAGTACCTCCCCTGGGAATGTTGAGTGATGGTTTGCTTTCATGGCTTTCATGGCTTCATGGCTTATATAAAATAAAGTTTATTTTATATCCATGTTATTCGCGGATGTCCAAAAAATTCCTTCTTTTTGCCAGTTGCCCTTATTTACTCTTTAACCGCTGGAGAATATTTTAATCCATCTGCCATTCATCTTCGTAACGGCGGATTTTTTCAATTTTTATGGCACGGCCGGTCGCATCGTCAAGCTTCACGAACACACCATGAAGATGCCATTTCCCTTCATCCACCACAAAGCGTGCCGGAAGCTGTGTCTTGAATTTATACAGCACACTGTCCCGCTGCATTCCCAGCACACCTTCCTTGGAGCCAACCATGCCGGTGTCTGTAATATAAGCTGTTCCTTCCGGCAGGATTGTGTCGTCGTTGCTTTGCACATGCGTATGAGTTCCAACGACAATGGATGCCCGTCCATCCAGATGCCAGCCCATAGCAATTTTTTCCGAAGTCGCCTCGGCATGAAAATCCACCAGGATATGCTTGTGCTTCTGCTTCAGTTCATCCACAATCTCATCGGTAGTCCGAAACGGACATTCGATCGCCGGCAGAAAGGTCCTTCCCTGCACGTTGATGATCGCCAGCTCCTTGCCGTTAGCTTTAACGACCGTGTAGCCTCTACCTGGAGTGCCTGCCGGGAAGTTAGCAGGGCGAATCAAACGCGGCTCATCGTCAATAAATTCAAAAATGTCCCGGTTATCCCACGTATGGTTGCCCATCGTAATGCCATGCACGCCCCAATTGAAGAACTCATTCGCAATGGCTGAGGTAATCCCTCTGCCGGATGCTGCATTTTCACCGTTAACGATAATAATATGCGGATTGTACTTGGATTTCAGTGCCGGCAATGTCGCTCGAAGTGCTTTTCGTCCTGTGCTGCCTACAATGTCACCGATAAATAATACGTTGATGCCAATCACTCCTTGTGGGTTCATCTCTTACGTCTCAGCTCAGACATTTAAAAAAGTGGCCGAATTCCTCGGCCACTTCAGGGGTCCATTGCTTATTTAGCGTAATCCACCGCGCGCGTCTCTCGAATGACCGTAACCTTGATATGACCTGGATAATCCAGTTCATTCTCGATCTTCTTCGTGATGTCACGTGCCAGGCGGAATGCTTCCGCATCATCAATCTTCTCTGGTTGAACCATGACGCGAACCTCACGGCCCGCTTGAATCGCGTAGGACTTCTCCACGCCATCAAAGGATTCTGTAATCCCTTCAAGCTTCTCCAGCCGCTTGATGTACGTCTCCAGCGTTTCTCGTCTTGCGCCCGGTCTCGCTGCAGATAAAGCATCTGCTGCTCCGACGAGCATTGCAATCACGGATGTGGCTTCGCAATCACCGTGGTGAGATGCGATACTGTTGATGACCACCGGATGCTCCTTGTACTTCTTCGCGAGCTCGACACCGATTTCCACGTGTGATCCTTCCACCTCGTGATCCAGCGCCTTACCAATGTCATGCAGCAAGCCTGCCCGCTTCGCCAGAGTAATATCTTCTCCCAGCTCGCCAGCCATCAGGCCTGTGAGATACGCGACCTCCATGGAGTGCTTCAGCACGTTCTGGCCGTAGCTTGTACGGAATTTCAGGCGACCGAGAATTTTGATCAGATCTGGATGCAATCCGTGAACGCCAACCTCGAAGGTGGCCTGTTCCCCGTACTCCCGGATACGTTCATCCACTTCCTTCCGGGATTTCTCCACCATCTCTTCGATGCGGGCCGGATGGATACGTCCGTCCGCGACCAGCTTCTCCAAGGCGGTGCGAGCAATTTCGCGCCGGATCGGATCAAAGCCAGACAGAATCACGGCCTCTGGCGTATCATCAATAATAAGATCAATACCCGTCAGCGTTTCCAGTGCTCGAATATTCCGACCTTCACGACCGATAATTCGGCCCTTCATCTCTTCATTCGGCAGTGTGACTACAGAAACGGTTGTCTCTGCAACATGATCGGCAGCACAGCGCTGAATAGCCAGCGTAATAATTTCACGCGATTTCTTATCCGCTTCCTGCTTCGCTTGCTGCTCAATCTCTTTAATCATCTGTGCCGTTTCATGGCGAACTTCCTGTTCTACATTGCTAAGAATAATGCTGCGAGCATCCTCCATCGTCAGATTGGAGATCCGCTCCAGCTCTGTGACTTGATTCTTATAAATCAAATCAATCTGCTGTTGGGTTTCATCGATTCGTTTCTCTTTGTTCGCCACTTGCTCTTCTTTACGTTCCAAAGATTCTAATTTTTTATCCAGCGACTCTTCCTTTTGCAACAATCTCCGTTCCTGCCGCTGTATTTCATTGCGGCGCTCGCGGGTGTCTTTTTCAGCTTCGGCTCGAATCTTGTGCACTTCATCTTTCGCTTCGAGAACCGTTTCTTTCTTCAGCGCTTCCGCTTCCTTCTTCGCATCTTCGACGATCTGGACGGCGGCATGTTCCGCACTGGAAATTTTAGCTTCTGCAAGGGATTTGCGAATAAAATAACCGAACCCAAAGAATATAGCGGCTACCAAGAGAACGAGGATCCAGCCCCATACTGGCATCTGCATCTGTGTCACCTCCTCGTTGGTTCCTCCAAGGCATTCCTTGGGAATGTGCAGTTGTCAAAACACCTTAACTTCATTCATAAAATTGCGGCAGAAGCCTCTGCCGTCCACGCAGCACACGGACGTACCACCGTGCATAGCCTGCCTTGCGGCAGCATTGCACTTCACTATGAATTGGTTGAATATGAATCTTTCATAAAAGTCGCTTTTTGGGAAGGAAAAAGGCTTTATGAATGATAACGATTCACTATTTATTTTAGTATTTAGGAAAAGATATTGTCAAGGGAAAGCACAGGGAAACCTCCAGCTGCCCGAACGGCTGCTCAATGAAAGGACTCGTCCTCCAGTTCTTCATCCTGTCCTTCCTCCTGCACCAGCCGATTCACGGTCTTGCGCACCTGGTCGCCCGTGAAGCCCCGGCGCATCAGAAAGGCTCCAGTCTTCCGTTTGCGCTCAAAGATCTCCCCTTTACTCTGCTGCCACTTCTTTCGTCCGATGATATAGCAGCTCTCCAGCTCTGCTTCTTCATCCACTTCATCCAGGGCCTCCGTAATGATCTCGCTGTCAATGCCCTTTTGTTTTAACTCCTGCTTTACCCACATTTTGCCCTTCTTGTGACCGGATATCCGCTGCTCGGCCCACTGCTTTGCATACCAGGCATCATCAATGAGACCTTCCTGGCTTAGCCGCTGCAGTGATTTCTGAATGGCATCCTCGGTCATTCCTTTCTGCATCAGCCGCTGCTGAATCTCCTTCGCCGTTCTCGGCTTTCGTTCCAGAAATTTTAATGATTCCACATAGGCACGCTGTTCTTCGTCAGCCATTACGATGTCCAATAGCTCTGCTTTATGGAAGACAGCATCCTTCGTCATCACATACTTGATCATCACGTCCTCATGCACAGACATACTATACGGTCCAAACCATATAAGATAGCGATGTCTTGGCTTGCGAAGAGCTTCTACAGCTGTAATGATTAGGTCCTCTCCCTCTGGAAAATCCGATAAATCCGTTCCTTCCAGCTGTTGTTCCTGTTGATAACGATGCATGAGTCCTCTCCTTCCAGCTTTGCTGTACCATGACTCCACGTTACAGATGAAAAAAAACACCGTGTTCTTCAACACGGTGCGGGATTTTCACACGATCTACCATGAAAAGGAGATCAATTATTCTGCCTTGAACAATTCCTGTTCTTCCATATCTTCCTGTGCTTTCTCGCTATCGCTCTGCACGGGAACATTCGTTGTCAGGTTACTGGCCTCACGAATCTTGTTCTCGATCACTTCAGCAATTTCCGGGTGCTCCTTCAGGAACTGCTTCGCATTCTCCCGGCCCTGTCCCAAACGATCACCGGAGAAGGAGTACCATGCACCGCTCTTGTCCACAATGTCCAGTTCCGTGCCAATATCAATGAGGCTGCCCTCTCTGGAAATACCTTCACCGTACATAATATCCAGCTCCGCTTGCTTGAACGGAGGCGCTACCTTGTTCTTGACTACCTTGACACGGGTACGGTTACCCACCACGTCGTTGCCCATCTTGATGCTCTCAATCCGGCGCACGTCCAGACGTACCGTAGAGTAAAACTTCAGAGCTCGTCCGCCCGGCGTCGTTTCCGGGTTACCGAACATGACGCCAACTTTCTCGCGCAGCTGGTTGATAAAGATTGCAATGGTCTTGGATTTGCTGATAGCACCCGAAAGCTTACGCAGAGCCTGTGACATCAGACGCGCCTGCAGACCCACGTGGGAATCACCCATATCGCCTTCGATTTCCGCTTTCGGCACCAGTGCTGCTACAGAGTCAATGACAATAATGTCAACCGCCCCACTGCGAACCAGTGCTTCGGCAATTTCCAAAGCCTGTTCTCCCGTATCCGGCTGGGAAAGCAGCAGTTCGTCAATGTTAACGCCCAGTTTGTTTGCATAAGATGGATCCAGCGCATGCTCCGCATCAATGAATGCAGCCTGTCCGCCCACCTTCTGAACCTCAGCGATGGCGTGCAGTGCCACTGTTGTCTTACCCGAGGATTCCGGTCCGTATACCTCAACAATACGGCCTCTTGGAAGTCCGCCTGTACCTAAAGCTATATCTAACGCCAAGGAGCCGCTTGGCACGATTTCAACTTGCATATGAGTAGACTCACCGAGTTTCATGATGGAGCCTTTACCGAACTGTTTCTCAATCTGGCGGAGCGCCATATCCAGCGCAGCACGACGATCTGACAATTCATCCACAACCCTTCAAATGTTGATAACATAATAATACCTTGTTTTGATACGTTTGCCAAGCTTTTTTTCGAACATACATTCGTTTTTTTGTGTGCCGCTGTTTACCCCCTCAAGGAGCCCCGGCACGTGACAAAAAAATAAGAACCGCGGCTTTCCTCTATAGAATGCCACGGTTCTTCCGTATCTCCATTATACCTGTCTGAGGAGAATGCGGCAAGTAAAATGTTAAAATTTTACTGCTCGGTTGCTTTCAAGCGTCTCCACAAACGATACAGCAATGCTTTGGTCGCCCGAACCCGAATCGTCTCCCGATTTCCCTTGATGTGCAGCTCGTGAACCTCTGTCTTCTTACCGCGCTCGGCAATTCCGATATATACAAGCCCGATCGGCTTGCGCTCCGCATATCCCGGACCAGCCACCCCTGTGATCGACAAACCGAAATCACTATCTGTAATCATTCGGATTTGCTCACAGAGCACCTCGGCCGTTTCTGCTGAGACCGCTCCTGCCGCGTTCTCCCCTTCCAGCAAATGTAACGGTACGTTTACCAGCTTATGCTTCATTTCGTTCGTGTAGCAGACCACACCTCCGCGCAGCATTGTGGCACTTCCCGGAATGGACGTCAGCGTTTCCATAACGAGCCCCCCGGTGCAGCTTTCGGCAGCGCTCAGTGTCAGGCCCTGATCGGCCATCAGGTCTACGATCACCTGCTCGATCGGCACATCCTGGCTGGCATACATGTGATCCGGCACGATAGCTTCAATCTCAGCCTGCAGCTGATCCAGCTTCTCCATCGCCTTCAATTCACTGTCTGCTTTCGTGGAAATACGAACCGTAACCTCTCCATCTTTGGCGTATAACGCAATCGTAGGGTCACTCTGGGCCGTAATCAGGTCTGTAAGACGGTCATCCAATGCCGACTCTCCAATGCCGGCGAATTTCAGCATCTTGGAGTAAATAGGCAGCTCATCGGTCAGAACATGCTGCAACAGCCACGGCTTGACCTCCTGTTGAAACATGGGGATCAGCTCTTTGGGTGGTCCCGGCAGCATTATATAATGTCTGCCATCTTTAGACACCGCATTGCCTACTGCAAGCCCGGTTTCATTGTCCAGCGGGGTACCGCCGTCAATGGCCAGTGCTTGGCGCTTGTTGTTCTCCGTCATCGGCTTGCTGCGATCCTGAAAAAAGCGCTCCAGCTTATCCAGCGCAAGACGGTCATAGTGAAGCTTCGTGCCCAAGTATTCGGCCACCGCTTCCTTCGTCAAGTCATCCTGGGTCGGACCCAGTCCACCGGAGAGAATGACAATATCGGCTCTCGCGCTGGATAGCTGCAGCGCTTCCTTCAGACGTGACAGGTTGTCGCCCACAACAGTCTGATAATACACATCGATTCCCATTCCAGCCAGCTCTCTGGATAAAAATTGTGCGTTCGTGTTCACGATCTGCCCCAGCAGCAGCTCTGTACCTACAGCAATAATTTCAGCCTTCATAGCTCCCAGCCTCTCTGTATGTCGTGATCTCAAATTTTATAGCTATACGATGGGCACTTTATGGAAGAAAAAAGCAATAGGATTTCTCCTATTGCTATGACGCGCCAACACCGCGCAAAAGATGCTTGTTCTTTACAAAGTATTCGACTCCGGAGTAAATCGTTATGATCGCTGCAGCCCAGATGGCAATGCGATCAAACGGAATTCCGACAAATACGAACGGAAAATTGTTGATCAACAGCGCCGAGATCGCCACAATCTGAACAATCGTCTTCAGCTTTCCAGAATTTCCTGCAGCTACTACTGCGCCGTCCAGCAAAGCAATCTGCCTCAGGCCTGTAACCGCAAACTCCCGGCTGATGATGACGACCACGATCCATGATTCTACCTTGCCCATTTCGACCAGAGAAATCAGTACCGCCGCAACGAGCAGCTTGTCAGCCAGCGGATCAAGCAGCTTTCCCAGGTTGGTAATCATATTGTGCTTCCGGGCCAGGTACCCGTCTATCCAGTCCGTGCTTGCAGCCAGAATAAATATCAAGGCTGCGATCAGCTGATTAAAGGGCAGCGAGAAGCCCTCCCACACAATCGGCTCCGGATAAAAATCAAAATCGACGAGCAGAAAAATCATCATAACGGGAATCAAGCAAATTCGCGCGATCGTTATGCGATTCGGTAAATTCATGAAACAGCCTCCCTGCAATGGGGTTCTTCTCCTAACGAGCCGTGCCGTCAGCTTCAAGCGAATCGGCTTCCAGCGCCGTAGTTGTATGTAAATGCATAACCTACTGAATGCCTCAATGCCGAGTTTCAGTATAATATTAAGCACTGCACCGTGTCAAAAAGAGAACGAGTTTCTTCCGTGTGAGCCTACATTATGATTTCAGGTTCGTAAATTGAAGGTCCAGCGGCAGATCGGCCTTACGCAGTAGCTGCATAACGTCCTGCAGATCATCCCGGCTCTTGCCAGTTACACGAATCTGGTCCCCTTGAATCTGGCTCTTTACCTTCAGCTTAGAATCACGGATCAGAATGTTAATTTTCTTCGCATTCTCCTGATCAACTCCTTGCTTCAAGGACAGACGCTGACGCACCGTGCCCATGGAGGCCGGCTCAAGCTTGCCGTATTCGACATTTTTCAGCGACAAGCCGCGCTTGACCATCTTGGTCTGTAAAATATCAATGACCGCATTCAATTTATACTCATCATCCGAAACAATAACCAATGCGTCCTTCTCCAGCTTCAGGCTGCTCTTACTGCCCTTGAAGTCAAAGCGGTTCTCAATCTCCCGCTCCGTTTGAGTGACGGCATTGTTCAGCTCCTGCATGTCCATCTTGGATACAATATCAAACGAATTTTCTGAAGCCATTAGCTGTGACCATTCCTTTCAACGACATAATATTTATCTATTATAAGAGATTGTTAGGCATGAAGTCTAATGCCCCTAAATATATACAGCAGAACGGACAGAGATAAACAGCAGCCCCGTCTCCTTCAACGGAAACAGGGCTGCTGCAGTTTAGGACTTTTCGCCGCTGCGGGCAGGCTGACGGAACATATCCAGAACACCAAGCGCAATATGCGCCAGACCAAAGCCCAGAATGCCGTAGCCCCAATCCGAAGGGATCAGATAATAGCCTAACAGGCTGACAATGAAGCCCAGCCCCGTAACGATCCAGCTCACAGTCATAACAAGGCCATCCTTTTCCAAGAGAGTACAGGCAGGTCTGCATCGCAAACCTTATACCTGTTACTCTTCCCGGTGTATGCCAGCCTTATTCAGGCCCGTTGCCAGCACCATCATCACCGGAGAGATCATTCACCGCTAGCTTCAGCATCCACAGGCTCAAAAAACAGTCTCGAGGTGGACTTGCCGTCAGTAACGACCTGTCCTCCTACTTTAATAACTGTCGCTGGAGAGTAGGCTGACTTGATGTACAGCCCCTGAGCATCCATCTCATCGGTGAAAACATCGCCCGCATTCATGTTGCCATAATATAAATTCTCACCCTGAGAATTATAGCCCCGGTAAATTTCAACCCAGCTCGTTCCGCTGGCTGTAATCTCAACCGGTACACCGGCACCCGCAGGGGATGCCACTTTAAAGATCGTATACTTTCCTTCCGAGCGGTCCTGCGTAACAGACACATTCACAGGTTCCTCCTCGGCGGGTTCTTCCTCCGAATTGCCGTCCTCTGCACCGTCTCCGTTGCCCTCAGCATCCTCTCCGGAGCCCTCAGCCGGTTCCTCATCAACAGGCGCATTATCTGTTCCCGCTTCCCCGTTATCCGATGGCTCGGCAGGCTGCTCCCCGCCGCCGCCCTCTCCGGACGCGCCTTCGCCGCTTGGCTGCTCTTGGGCAGGCGGCACAGCTGTATAGCCTTCATTCGGATCACTTTTGTTCGCGAGGAAAGCGTAGTATACGATGACTGCAACGATTAATACCGGAAAAGTCCACATCAATACCGTCGGAAGCCAGCTTGTGTTGCGATCCGAGGAAGCTCGGCTCGAGCGCTTCTGAATAACGGGCTCCATCGTGGCTTCCGGTGCAGCCTTCGGCATATCCTGCTTATGTCCCTCCATCAGCTCATCCGGATTCAGACCCACCGCCTCCGCGTAGGTTTTGATGAAGGCCCGTACATAGAAGCTGCCGGGAAGCACCTTATAATCGCCAGCCTCGATGGCTTCCAGGTAGCGTTTGCGTATTTTCGTTATCTCCTGCACGTCATCCAGACTCATTCCTTTTTGAAGACGCGCTTCTCTCAATTGTTGTCCCAGTTCGGACATGCCATCACCTCCCCTTGGATTTTACGGTGCTAGATCACCCTCTATAGATCATCACTATATGTGCCGGTAATCGTATCATAGAGTATTTCCTCGCCCGGGTTGTTTCGAAGCTCAATAATAATATCAATATCATCATAGCTGTATTCCGATTCCCGAATAAAAATATCCGGATGCTCAATCACCTTCGTGCTCGGGGCGCTCATAATATCCTGAAGCAGCTGATAGTGCCGCTCATTCGAGCGAATCGTGCTCACAATCCCATCAATAATAAAAACATTGGATGGATTCAGCTCTTCCTCCGACAGCTGACTGCGAACCGTTTGACGCAGCAGCGTAGAGGATACAAAAGTCCAGCGCTTCATCGCGCAGACACTGCCGGCGATAATAGACTCTGTTTTGCCGACACGGGGCATACCCCGAAGTCCAATCACCTGATTGCCTTCTCTCTTAAACAGTTCTCCTAAAAAATCCACCAAAAGTCCTAATTCATCACGTGTAAAACGGAACGTTTTGCGATCGTCCGAATCCCGGTCAATGTAACGGCCATGTCGAACCGCCAGAATGTCCACCAGCTTAGGCGGTCTCAGGGCAGTAATTGTAATGTTGCTTACTTTATTCAGCATCTGGCCCATCAGAGAGATTTTCTCATCATCACTTGTCTCGAGCAGCATGCCCCGGGTCTGTCCCTCAACCCCGTTAATGGTCAGAATATTGACCTCCAGCATCCCTAGCATGGATGCGATATCACCCAGCAGGCCCGGTCGGTTCTTATGTATCTTGTACTCCATATACCATTGTTTAGGTTCCACAATTACACCTCATCATTGCTTCTTTCCCATCACATTTCGACAAACTTCAAAGGTAAAAAGTCGAGAAACGGGTCACGTTAATGATATATAAAATGAAAATGAAAGGCAAGGACAACTCTGTAACCTGGGATAAAAAAACCCCCTGAAGCAAGGGGGCTTTTCATGACTTTTGCAAAGCACCGGTCTTAGCGGTGATTTAGGCGTTATTTTTGGCCAGCTTGACCATCAGCTTCGCGATCGTGCGGCGCTCTTCCTCGTTGCCCACATCCCAAATTTCCTTCAGAGCGCGGTTGGAATGGTTGCCGGGATCGACCTTTTCGTCCAGAAAATCACCGATTTCATAGGCCAGCTGAGAAATAGTGTTCTCGTCCATGCCTGCTTTTTCGGCCTGAACGACACGCTCGCCGAGAAACTTTTTCCAGGAATCGAAGTTCTTGAGTACGGATGACATGATGTAAGCCTCCTTGTGATTTCGCATTGGGTGTTAGGGATGAACAATACTAATATGTCCGCCCTCTTCCTCAGCTATGCGTGGGTAAATCCGCCACCCGCAGCATCCAAGTCATGCTTCACCTTGATGGATCAGGTCATCCAGCCACCGTTCGGACTAATGACTTGCCCTGTAATATAACCGGATTCCGGCAGGGCCAGAAAGTACACCAGCGAAGAGATTTCATCCGGCTGGGCCAGGCGCCCGACAGGAATTTCCTCCTCCAGCAGCTTCAAATCGTCTCCCTGAAGATGATCCAGCATTGAAGTATCCACTGCGCCCGGGGCCACCGCATTCACGGTAACACCGGAAGGAGCCAGCTCCTTGGCCAGCGCTTTCGTAAATGCATTCACTCCGCCTTTACTGGTGGAGTACAGCACCTCGCAGGCTGCCCCGGACTGTCCCCAGACCGAGGACACATTAATAATGCGTCCATAGCGCTGGGAAACCATGCGGCCCATAAAAGCCTGAGCGCACAGAAACAGCCCCTTCAGATTGACAGCCATCAGCTCATCCCATTCCTCTTCGGAAACGTCTGACAGCAGGCCATAATGGGCAATGCCGGCATTATTCACCAGAATATCCGGCTCCATCCCGTGGTCCAGCAGCTTCTCCTTCATTCGCAGAATCTGCTCTTTATCCTTTAGGTCGGCAGAGACCGTCAGCACCTTCGCACCGCTCGCCATGCATTTGCGCGCGACCTCATTGGCCGCTTCATGGGAGGCTGAATAATGGATGACGATATTCATGCCAACCGCGGCAAACCGCTCCGCAATTGCAGCCCCGATGCCCCGGCTGGCCCCCGTTACCAGCACCGTCATCTCCCCGATCGGCTTCACCTCTCCCCGTGAGATCATTCCGGGCTGAGTACCAGAGATACGGCCAGCTGATCCCACTGCACATGCTCCTGAAGCCGCTGGTTAACGTCCTCAAGTGTAATGGATTCATAGATCGGCAAGACAGTAAACAGGTTTGCGCCCCGGAATTGGTAGCGGGTAAACTCATGCGCAATGTTCTCCGGCGAGTTAAGCATGCGCAGATACCCGCCCATTTTTTTCTTTTTGGCCCGTTCAAAATCCTCAGCATGAAATCCCTTTGCCTTCAGAGACTCCAGCTCTTGACGAATCCGGCTCAGCAGAAGCTCCGGATCTCTCGTGTCCCCGCCGGCCGCAGAGAATGCATACTGTACCGAGCTGCTGAATTCGTGAGAGAAATTATCCGAAATTAAATCCTCATCATACAGCTTCTGATACAGCTCCGTGCTGGGACTGAATAGTAGATCCAACATCAGCTTGCTGCTCAGATCTCTTCGCAGCTGCTCCTCGGCCCCAAGTCCCGTGACCTTCTCCTTGAAGCCAAACAAGCATTTAGGCAGCGAGACAGCCAATCTGCTTACCTTCCGCTCCTGGAACGGCGCCTGCGGCTCTTCGTCAAAAATACGCCGAATTTGACCCTGCGGCGGGTACGACTTCCGACTCTGGTTCTCTCTGACCATCGCAATGGTCTGCTCCGGGTCTACCCCGCCCACGACGAATAAGAGCATATTGCTAGGGTGATAAAAGGCATTGTAGCAGGTATACAGATCTTCCTTCGTAATCGTTCCGATCGACTCAATCGTTCCTGCAATATCAATATGAACTGGATGCACCTTGTACATCGCTTCAATTAAACCGAAATATAAACGCCAGTCCGGATTATCCTGATACATATTGATTTCCTGGCCAATGATACCTTTCTCCTTCTCTACATTCTCATCCGTAAAGTGCGGAGTCTGCACGAAGTCAATCAAGGTCTCCAGATTATCCAGGACATGCTCGGTAGCCGAGAACAGATAAACCGTTTGATCAAAGCTCGTAAACGCATTCGCCGATGCGCCCTTGGATGCGAACTTGGCGAAGACGTCACCGCCTTCCGGCTCTTCAAACATTTTGTGCTCCAGGAAATGTGCAATGCCATCCGGCACCGAGGTTTCTTCCTGGCCCTGCACCTGGAATCGGTTATCGACCGATCCGTATTTCGTGGCAAAGGTGGCATAGGTCTTCTGGAAGCCGGGCTTCGGCAGCACATAAACATGCAATCCGTTATCCAGCACTTCGTAATACAGTGTCTCCTGCAGGTTGTCGTATTGTATGCGTTCCACCGGCTACTCCTCCTTTTGACCCTTCAGGAAATATATCGTGTCCAGCTGAAAAGAGCTCGCGGCGCGCTGAACATCATCTACAGAAATGGACTCAACCTGCTCCAGCAGCTCTTGGGCCGTGCGTTCTTTTCCGGAAATGACCCGGTTAAAATCATAAGCAATCATCTCAAATGCAGAATCCTGCATTTCCTTCACGACATTGCGGATCATCGCCTTGGTCTGCGTCATTTCCATCTCTGTAATTTGCCCGGAGGCCAAATCCTGAAGCTGCTGTTTAATAATCTCCACAGCCTTCTCATAATTCGGAATCTCTATGCCGGACTGAATCGTAGCAATCCCTTTGTGACCGTCGTAACGGGAGGATGCATAGTACGCCAGACTAGCCTTCTCACGGACGTTCACAAACAGCTTGGAATGCGGATAACCGCCTAGTATTCCGTTATACATGAGTGCAGCAGCGTAATCCTCATCGCGGTATGTGATTGTGCTTCGCAGCCCGAGATTCAGCTTGCCCTGGTTGACATCCAGCTTTTCTACCACGGTCTGCGGCTCCCGGGATCTTGTGGTCACGACCGAGGACTCATACTGGGAAGGCTCAGTGCGATTTATCTGAAAATGCTCCGCAACGAGCTCCTCTACTTGCGATAGATCGGTATCGCCAACCACATATAAATCAAAGACAGCATTCTTCAGCCATTGTGTGTATGCTGCGTACAAGCTCTCCGGTGTGATGCTGTCCAGATCGCTCCGCTGACCCAAAGGATGAAGGCGGTAAGGCTCATCACTGCACATCACTTCCACGCAGCGTTCAGCGGCATAACGGATCTTGTCGTTAATAATCGCTTCCAGCTTCTTCCGCACGGTGTCACGCTCTGTCTTCACATAGGAGCTGCGAAACACTCCCTGCTCCAGCACCGGAGAGGACAATGCTTCCCCTAGAAAGGCGAAGGAAGACTCCAGCAGGCCTTCCTCGCTCTGCACGAATGAATCATTAATCGTATCCATCCGAAAATGAACAATCTGATGGTCGCCCCGTTTATAGACGTCAAAGCCGAAGCCGGCTCCGTACAGCTGCTCCAGACGCTCACGGAAAGCCCGGGTTTCCGGATAGCTGACCGTCCCGCGGCGCAGCACGAATGGAGTCAAGGCAGTGGAAGTCACAGTTTCTTCCGATAGGGAAGTACCGGCATACAGCGAGATGGCAAAAGTCTTAAAGCGCCGGGTGGGCAGCACATGGATCCGTATTCCGCCGACCTGGCCGTGTTCAAATCCCGTTATTGTCGTCAACGTCCAAAACTCCCTTACCACGTAGATTTCTTATTTCATTGGCATATCGTTAACTTCCATTCTAACCCACTTCAAAGAGAAGAAGCAACCGAAGACAAGCCTCGGCTGCTCTCACTCAAACCATTACATGCAGAAGATGTGCTGGCCTATGGTTTTTACTTGAGGCCGGGTCCAGATCCACGGTGATGTGGCCGTTTCCGGGTTAAAATAGTAGGTGCAGCCGCCCGTAGGATCCCAGCCGTTCAGCGCCTGGATCACCGCCTTCTTAGCCTGCTCGTTCGGCTCCAGCCAGATTTGTCCGTCTGCTACCGCAGTAAAGGCCCGGGGCTCGAAAATAACGCCGGATGGCGTATTCGGGAAGGTGGGCGATTTGACCCGATTCAGGATTACTGCCGCGACAGCAACCTGTCCCTCAAAGGGCTCGCCGCGGGCTTCTCCATAAACAGCATTCGCCATAATCTTCAGCTCATTGTCTGAAAGGCCCATTGTATTGCCAGAGGCCAAGCTGGCGGCTCCACCCTGCTCCTGCTCACCTGCACTCTTGCCGTCGTTCTCATGCAGCTTCGGCTCAGTCGGACGGAAGTCCTTCGTAGCATTGTACAGCTTCAGCTTGACCTTCGGGCCTACAATGCCATCAACCTTCATGCCGAACCTGGACTGAAACCATTTCACCGATTTCAGGGTGTCAGGCCCAAAGACACTGTCAATCTTGCCGTTATAGAAACCCAGATGCTTTAATCTGCCCTGCAGCTCATAGACATCCTCACCAGTGGAGCCGTATTTCACAGCCTCCTGGCTAAACACAGGCAGTAGCTCCTGCTCTTCCTGCATAGATGGGACCTGCGCTATAGGAGTAGGAGCAGGCTGGTCTGCCGGCTCGGTGCGGAATACGGCGGCGGATACAATGACTGCAATGCCGATCAGCAGCCATACCTTGGTATTGTTCATGCTGCACTCTACCTTTCTATGGTGGTTTGCAATGCTCGCTGACCTTATTATGACAAGGCCGCTGCGTTCCTATGCACCATAAACGGCAATTTCAAGCAGCTCCGCCAAGGAAGCAGGAAGAAGCCGGGCAGCATGAGCCCGGCTTCGTGTTTCGCGTGCAATAATGAATGAATAGACACATCGTTGATCCATGGCGACCAAAACGGTCTGTATTACAAGGTAACTCCGTCCTTGAAAATCGCGATTTCACGGAAGCCGTTATTTTCATTGGCAGCCGCCACTTTGCCAGAACAGAGTGCTGCAATATATTCCTGCAGATCCTGATGAAGCTCATCCATGCTCTGACCTTCCAGGAGCGTGCCTGCATTGAAATCAATCCAGTGCTTTTTGCGCTTGGCCAGCTCGGAATTGGTGGAAATCTTCACCGTTGGGACCGGGCCCCCAAAGGGGGTGCCTCTGCCGGTGGTGAACAGCACGAGGTGAGCCCCGGAAGCGGCCAATGCTGTAACGGATACCAGATCGTTGCCAGGACCCTGAATCAGATTCAAGCCCGGCAGACTCGCACGTTCTCCGTATTTCAGTACCCCGGTGACGGGGGCTTGGCCGCCTTTTTGCGTACATCCAAGCGATTTCTCTTCCAGTGTCGTTATCCCGCCGTCCTTATTGCCGGGTGAAGGATTTTCGTAGATCGGCTGGTTATGATCCACGAAATACTGCTTGAAATCATTTACCAGATGACATACTTGCTGGAACAGCTCTTTATTTACTGCGCGGTTCATAAAGATGGTTTCGGCACCAAACATCTCCGGCACCTCCGTCATCAGAGCGGTTCCTCCCTGATTCGTAATCGTATCCGCGATGCGTCCTGCTAACGGATTGGCTGTAATTCCTGATAATCCGTCCGATCCGCCGCATTTCAGGCCGATTTTCAGCTTGCTGAACGGCAGCGGCTCTCGTTGATAGCGCGAGGCACGGGACACCAGCTGATCAATCAGCTCAAGTCCGGTTTCAATCTCATCCTCTACCGCCTGCGATTTCATAAAGCGCACCCGATCGGGATCCAGATCTCCCAGCAGCTCCTTGAAGGACTCGATCTGGTTGTTCTCACACCCGAGACCGACCACGAGCACCCCTCCAGCGTTACCATGCTGAGCCAGAGAGGCCAGCAGAGTCTGCGTATAAGACAGGTCATCGCCCAGCTGGGAACAGCCGTAAGGATGAGCAAAGTGATACACCCCGTCTACCCCTTGGCCGCGGTAGCGTTCATGCGCCAGCTTGGCCAGCAATTCGCAGGATTTATTAATACAGCCGACCGTATTAATAATCCAGATCTCATTGCGGATGCCGACCTCGCCATTTTCACGTGTGTACCCTTCAAAGTATAGAGGCGCTGCGGGTTCGGCTGAGCATTGTGCAGGTGCTGACGGCTCGTATTGATATTCAAGAACGTCGCCCAGTCCCGTCTTTAAATTATGGGAATGAACCCATGTGCCTGCCGGAATATCGCACACAGCAACGCCAATAGAGTATCCATATTTCATTACAGGCTCGCCCGCTTTGATAAGGCGTACAGCCAGCTTATGTCCCTTCGGAATATCATTCAGCACCTCCAGACCATGCTCCTTGCCATCCAGACGGTAGTTTGCACCGCTGCCGGCAGTCAGCGGATGAAGTGCTACTGCAACATTATCGGTGTCCTGTAGTAATATGACATGACTCATGACTGACTCAGCTCCAATTCCTCCAGTTCCGCCCAAACGGCCTCAGGCAGTCCTGAAATCTCATTTAGATCTTCACCCCATAGCTCTTCATTGCCGAGAATACGCTGGATGAGCCCGGAGCGGCTGACCGCACCGTTTCGGTATTCGTCCCAGCTGCTCTGCATAAAGCGGAGTGCGCCTTCATCATCCGAAAGCTTAACCCTTGCGCCATCCAGTGTCCGGCCTGACCATCCTCCGTCCTGCTCCTGTGCATCGTACAGAAAGATGAGGCATGCCAGTGCCTTCACAACCTTTTCAGGCAGCTTCTCAAATTGCTCGTGATAGGCCTTTAGGGTCGGCAACAGCCGAACACGAAATTTGGACATGCTGTTCAAGCAAATATCGCCCAGCCGGTGCTCTACGAACGGATTAAGGAACCGCTCCCACACTTCGCTTGCATACACCTGCATCTCTTGCGCGGGCAGCGGCACAGCGGGAACCATTTCCTCCAGCATCGCCTTGCGGGCCTCTGCTCCCCATTCGGCATGCTCAGCGATTTCCCGGACACTCTGACAGCCATGCACCAATCCGATGGATGCCATCAAGGTATGGGTCCCATTCAGGAGACGCACTTTGCGGAGCTGATAGGGTGCCAGATCCTCTACCCAATGTACATTCAGTCCTGCCCGCTGAAGCGGCAGACGTTCATCCAGAGAAGCAGGTCCCTGAATCACCCACAGATGATACGGCTCAGCCGTATTCAGCATCTGGTCCTGATAGCCGAGCTGAGCCTGCCAGCTTGCGGCATCCGAAGGAGCGCCCGGTACAATCCGGTCCACTAGTGAATTCAAGAACAGATTATGCTCCTGCACCCATGCGATAAAGCCTTCCTCCAGCTTCCAGTCGCGGGCGTGCATCAGCACAATTTCCTGCAGCCGCTCTCCATTGCGCTCGATCAGCTCGCAGGGAAGCAGCATCCATCCCTTATCCCCTGCCCCTTCGAAAAACTGATATCTGCAGTACATCAGCAGCGTCAGCTTCGCCGGAAATGACAGCATAGGCTCATTCAGGGAATAAGGAGTCGGTGTGTAAGTCAGTCCCGCTTCTGTCGTGTTGGAGATAATGATATCCAGCTCCGGATGCTCTGCCAGCGCCAGAAAATCATTCCACTCCTCATAAGGATCAATCATACGGCTGATGACCGATATAACCTCCTGCTGATCAACCTGCTCCCCATTCTGTATCCCCCGGGTTAGCAGTGTATACAGCCCGTCCTGGCTTCGCAGCCGCTCAAGCTTCATACGTCCGGTAGGGCGGGGCTGAGTTACAGCCACCGTGCCCCGAAAATGTCCCTGCTTGAAGGAATGCTGCAGCATCCAGTCTGCAAAGCCCCGCAGGAAGTTTCCTTCACCGAATTGAAGCACCTTGACCGGCTGTTCTCTCAACGCTTCGGCCTGCTTTTTTTCTGAATCCTGGAGCTGCTCCAGAGATAAGAGGCTTGCCTGCTTCACATTATCCATGCGAAGTCCCTCCCTTGGCTCCCCCGAATTGGAAGTAGCGCTCTGCATTGCCGTAGCAAATATCTTGTACAATTCCTCCAAGCCACTGCATATCAGCCGGCGCTTCGCCCTGCTCTACCCACTCGCCGAGCAGATTACATAGAATTCGGCGGAAGTATTCGTGCCGGGTGTAGGACAAGAAGCTCCGCGAATCCGTCAGCATTCCGACGAAACGGCTCAGCAGTCCCATATTGCCCAGGCTGCTCAACTGCGCAATCATGCCATCCTTCGTATCATTAAACCACCAGGCCGAGCCAAATTGAATTTTGCCTGGAATACCGCCGCCCTGGAAGCTTCCGATCAGCGCCGCAAGAATGTCATTATCATTCGGATTCAAGGAATACAAAATCGTCTTCGGCAAGGCCCCTGCCGTTTCCAGCTCATCCAGCAGGGAAGCCAATGGAGCCGCAACCGGACTGTCACCGATGCTGTCATAGCCCGTATCCGGTCCCAGCTGCTGCATCATTAAAGCATTGTTGTTTCGGCTCGCATTCATATGGAACTGCATCGTCCAGCCCTTCTCGGCATACAGCTTGCCCAGGTACAGCAGTGTATAGGTCTTGTATTGCTGTTCTTCGGTATGGGACACCTTCTCCTGCTTGAGCGCTTTCATAAAGATTGCCGCTGCCTCTTCCCGGGTAGCTTTATGATATGGCACATAATCCAATGCATGGTCAGACACTCGTCCGCCAGCCTGATGGAAAAATTCCACGCGCTTTTTCAATCCTGTAAGCAAATCCTCATAGCTGCGAATGTCACTTCCACAAACCTGCCCTAACTTATCAAGCCAAGGAAGGAACGTATTTCGGTTAATTTCCAGCGCTTTATCCGGACGGAAGGAAGGGAGCATTTGGAACGGAACGCCCGGCTCCTTCGCCAGAGCAATGTGATCCTCTAAGGTATCCACCGGATCGTCTGTCGTGCACACAACCTCAACGTTGCTGGCTTGAATCAACCCGCGGGTTGTAAAGCTGTCTTCCTTCAGCTTCTCATTGGCCTCCTGCCAGATTTTCTCCGCATTTTGCTCATTGATCAGATGGTGAATCCCGAATATTCGGCGCAGCTCCAGATGGGACCAGTGAAAGAGCGGATTGCCAACCGTCATAGGCACCGTTCTTGCCCAAGCCAGGAAACGGTCATAATCGCTGACCCCTTCACCGCCCGTAATATAAGCTTCTTCCACGCCGTTTGCACGCATCGCGCGCCATTTATAATGATCTCCGTTAATCCAGGCCTCAGTCAGGTTCTGAAACCGGTGATTGCTGCGAATCATTGCCGGGCTCAGGTGACAATGGTAGTCGATAATGGGCATTGGTTTGGCATAGTCATGATACAGCGTTTTAGCACTTTCACTATTGAGCAAGAAATGTTCATCCATAAAAGGTTTCATAAAAGCTCACCGCCAGTTCTGTAGTTTGGTTCTATCATAAAGCATCATTGGTTTATTTTCTTCTCATTTATTGCTCATTTCCGTTATAATAGGACATATCTTGCTTTTCGCAGAGGAGGAAGCATCCATGGCTCACCCAGAGGATCTGCCGCTCGCCAGTTACGGGGATGAGGAATCCTCATTCTATTTCGATCATATAAGGCGCCGGCTCCCGTTCGAGCGGAATAACCACTATCACAGCACGTATGAGATATATTATCTCATGTCCGGAGAACGGAATTACTTCATCAAGGAGAAGCTGTATCGGATTCAGCCAGGCTGCCTGGTTATGATTAACAGATACGATGTGCATAAAAGCTTTATGAGCGGCGGACCTGAGCATGAGCGGATAGTCATCAACTTTGATGAGTCGTTTGCTCTTTCCGGTGGGCAGACTGCCTTGCCACTGTTCTCGCAGGGCGATCCGCTCGTTCCACTGCAGCCCCAGGAGCAGGCACAGACCCTGCAGATTTTCAATAAAATGTCTCAGGAGGCTACCTTGCAAAAGGACGGCTATCAGGATTATCTCCAGCTGCTGCTGACCGAGCTGCTGCTGCTCATCTCTCGCTTCAAGCAGCGCCCTTCAGCGCCTGCAGCCTATCCGATCAATCCGCTGCATGAGAAGATGATGGACATCGTGCAGTACATTCATCAGCATTTTCAGAACAAAATAACGCTGGAGCTGCTGTCCGATACCTTCTACATCAGTCCTTACTATTTAAGCCGGATGTTCAAGGAAGTGACCGGCTTCACCATCATCTCGTATGTCAATCTCACCCGAATCCGGGAGGCGCAGAGAAGGCTCAGCGAGACTGACACGAAGATCGTTGATATCGCAGAGCAAACCGGCTTTGAGAGCCTGACCCATTTTGACCGCACCTTTAAGAAAACGATCAAGATGACCGCAAGCCAGTACCGCAAGCTGTATCGACTGCCGCAGGAGGAATAACGATGGATCGCGATCCCAGCAAAACATAAAAAGAGGCTGTACCAAAAGTAGATTCTTGTTTAATGAGGCAGCTCACTTGAGTGAGATCTGAAACAAAAATAAAGACATGGTGGAGTGAGGGAGGTGAGGAACGTTTCGTACGCCGAGCATCTCGCAACAACAAACGAGGCCATCCCGCAAGACCCTAGATCTTGTGAGACAGCCTCTTCTGCATTATGAACTGATCTTGCTTTGCTGATACTGCTCCAGAGACATGATGACCTCGCGGGGCTTGCTGCCCTCATATGGACCAATCACGCCTCTCGCCTCCATCGAGTCAATCAATCGTGCCGCACGCGTATATCCAACACGCATTCGCCGCTGCAGCAGAGAGACCGAAGCCTGCTTGGCTTCCAGAATAATCAATACAGCCTGGTCATACAGCTCGTCCAGGGTATCATCCTCTCCTAAGATCGTGTCCTCCACTTCCGGCACAAGCGAATCATCATATTCCGCCTGACCCTGATCCCGCACAAAATTGACGATGTTCTCTACTTCCTGATCACTCATAAAAGCTCCCTGAACACGGATGGGCTTCGACGCCCCCATCGGCATAAACAGCATATCTCCGCGTCCCAGCAGCTTCTCCGCGCCGGCCATATCGAGGATCGTCCTTGAATCCACCTGAGACGAAACACCAAACGCAATCCTGGATGGGATATTCGCTTTAATGACGCCGGTAATTACGTCTACAGATGGGCGCTGAGTCGCAATAATCAGATGGATGCCCGCCGCACGGGCCATTTGCGCAAGACGGGTAATCGCCTCTTCCACGTCGTTCGCGGCCACCATCATTAGATCAGCCAGCTCATCCACAATGACTACAATATAGGGCAGTACAGCGGAAGGATTATCCTTTACCAGAGTATTGTAGCCTTCAATATTCCGTGTCCCGGATTTCGAGAACAGCTCATATCGCTTTTCCATTTCCACTACAATTTTCTTCAGGGCCAATGAGGCTCGCTTAGGATCCGTGACTACCGGAGCCATGAGATGAGGAATGCCGTTGTATACGTTAAGCTCCACCATCTTGGGATCGACCATGAGAAACTTGACCTCATCGGGCTTCGCCTTATACAAAATGCTCGTAATAATGCCGTTAATACACACGGATTTACCGGAGCCGGTTGCACCGGCAACGAGCAGATGGGGCATCCGCGCCAAATTTCCAACAATGGATTGACCTGAAATATCGCGTCCAAAGGCAATGGACAGCTTGGACTCCGCATCCTGGAACAGCGGCGTTTCCATCACCTCTCGCATCGTCACGAGGGACACCTCGTGATTCGGCACCTCAATGCCGATTGCTGACTTTCCGGGAATGGGAGCCTCCATACGGATATCCTTCGCAGCAAGCGCTAACGCGATATCATCCGTAAGACCGACAATCCGGCTGACCTTTACTCCGATATCCGGCTGGATTTCGTAGCGGGTCACGGAAGGCCCTCTAACGACCTCCAGCACCTTGGCGCGAACGCCAAAGCTCTCCATCGTAGCTTCCAGCTTCCGGGCGGTCTGCTTGTAATCATTCTGATCTCCAGGCTTTCCGCTTCCGGCAGGTTTCGAGAGCAGGCGGAACGGCGGCAGCCTGTAAGGCTTCGGCGGTGGCATCGGCGGAGCCAGCGGCGCCTCGGGCTGACCCTCTACGTCTGCAGACAACGCAGGCTCGGCACCCTCCCCGTTACTGTCCTTATCCATAGAATCCGCCTTGGTATCCATCAGGCTTACGTCCTGGGACTGGCCTTCCGCATGCAGCGGAGTCAATGCGTCTTGGATCGGCAATGCATCATGATCGTGAAGCTCATCCTCTTCCCGGGCATCCTCATACTTCACATGCTCAAAGAAATCCCGGATGATCGGTGCACCGCCGGGCGCCTCTGCGGTCTCGTGTGTGGCTGCCCCATCCTGCAATGCTTCCTGATCGTCAGTATTCAGCGAATCCCCTCCGTACAAAATATCCTGGGGCCCGAAGGCTTCCTCATCCTGCAGCTCTGTCTGTGATCCTTTTCCGGAATGCTGGTCCTTGCCCTCCCGATTAAAAAGCTGGAAGAACACGGGCCGCCCCGGACGGGAAGCGAGCTCTGGCTCCTCCAAATCGTCCAGATCATCGTCATCATCAGGAAGCCGAGGATTTCCTTTACGCACGCCGGAGGCTTTGGCAGACTTGTACGACTGCATTCTTTTCTGAAGCAAGCCGCTTGCTCTTACCGCTCTCGTGCGGAGCATTCTCATCAGCTCAACATATGACAAGTTGGTGATCAGCATAAAGCTGATGATAAGCATAACAATCATAATGAGGCGTGCTCCAATGGCTCCGAAGAACAGCAGCAGTGCTGAAAGCTGCAAAGCTCCCACATACCCGCCTCCGATATCCTTGCCCAGAACAGGATGGTTTCCATCACTCTCTGCATAAAGCAGCTCACCCTGTAAATCACTATGTATTTGAGACAGCACATTGCCGGAAGTAAACTGCCCAATCGGTGCCAGCTTGGCTTCCATAGCGCTGATGGTGCTCATAAGTGTAAGTGCCAGCAGCAGCAGCAGCACGCCGGTTCGGCGGCTGTTCCAGACCTTGGGCCATTTTCGGTGAATCATCACCATTAATCCATAGTAAATGCCGATCAAGGGTATGACAAAATAATATTTACCAAGCACGTAGCCCGACATCTTGGATAGTGAACGTCCTACCGGTGCTTCTCCCGATAATGCGATAACCGATAAGGTCATCAATATAATTCCATAAATTTCATATTTCAGCACCGAGGCAAATACAGCCCTCTTCTTCCGCTTACGCTTTGCCAATAATGTCACCCCCGAAGCCATATTATAGCATACATTACCATGGCGTACCTATGTTCTGTTTCGCGGGCAAAAATAAATGCGGTGGCGCCAAAAAGCTGTGCACTCTGGCATTCGCCAGGTGTCAAAAAAACGGCCCCCCTTATGCATGGAGGACCGGAATAAAAGATATTTGGCTGCCAGGCATATACGCCGGATTTAAATAATCCGACAGCTGGCAATCCAGCAGCCTTACGATCCTGGCGCTTTGATGGTCGATGATCTCCGCCTCCAGCAGAACGCCGTTAAGCCGCATTTCGATCACAAGCGGTGAATCCGGTGCGGCAGGCTCTCCTCCAGAGAACACCATCTCCAGTGGCATTACTGTATATAAGGTCATTGCGTAAGCCCTCCTGCACCCAAGGTCTTACGCTCTCCAATCATGCCGTTTAGTCTCGCCAGTGCCTGGCCAATACCGCCAACCTCATTCATCAAGCCGTATTTAACCGCATCGGCTCCCGACACCGAGGTCCCGATGTCCCGATTCAGCTCTCCCGTCTTGAACATCAGATCCTTGAACTGGGCTTCTGTAATGCCGGAATGCTGAGTTACAAATCGGACGACCCGCTCCTGCATTTTCTCCATATATTCAAAGGTTTGCGGAACACCGATCACCAATCCGCTCATGCGAATGGGATGTATGGTCATGGTCGCACTGCCGGCAATAAAAGAGTAATCCGCCGCAACGGCGATCGGAACACCAATACTGTGACCTCCGCCAATCACCACTGTCACCGTCGGCTTAGTCAATGAGGATATCATTTCTGCAATGGCCAGACCAGCTTCAACATCACCGCCAACCGTATTGAGAATAATAAGAAGTCCTTCAATTTTAGCATTTTGCTCCGCCGCCACCAGCTGTGGAATCATATGCTCGTATTTGGTCGTCTTATTTTGCGGTGGTAAAACGGTATGTCCTTCAATCTGGCCGATAATGGTCATACAGAAGATATTGGATTCTCCGGATGTCGCCACACCCGTCTGGCCAAGCTGTTGAACCGCTTCTAAAGATGCCTGCTTCTTGTGCTCTTCACTTGGCATATCAGCCTCCGGCATACTCTCACCCTTGCCGGCTGTTTTGCGTGCAATTTCGTTTTGCTTCATACTCATGCATGTCCCCTGCCCTTCTGCTTGGTTACCTTCCTCCTAGCTATTATGTCAGAAAGCATGCTGAATCATCCTTGGCATCCTTAAACGCAGCAAAAAGCCCTTCTCCGCAAGAACCGTCCAACGTTCTCGCGGAAAAGGGCGACTGTGTGCCTTATGAATGAAACGGTATCGCGGCTATACCTCCATGATGATCGGAAGGATCATCGGTCTGCGGCGAGTCTGCTCGTACAGGAAGCGACCCAGCGCATCCTTCACGCTGGTCTTCAAGGAAGCCCATTCGTTTACGTTCTCACTCATGAGCTTCTGCAGCGTACTGGAAACGATGCGGTTGCTTTCTTCCAGCAGCCCTTCGGATTCACGAACATATACAAACCCTCGAGAGATAATGTCCGGTCCAGAAACAATGGAGCCATTCTGCTTGCTCAGAGTTACGACAACGACCAGAATACCGTCCTGAGACAGCAGCTTACGGTCTCTCAGGACAATGTTACCGACGTCACCGACGCCGAGTCCATCGATCAGTACATTGCCAGCTGTCACTTTACCAGCCTTCCGAGCCGAGCCGTTCTGAATCTCAACCACTTCTCCCAAATCCGTGATGAAGATGTTGTCAGGCTCTACACCGACGGTCTCTGCCAGCAGTGCATGCTTGCGCTGCATCCGGTATTCACCATGGATAGGAATAAAGAACTGGGGCTTCATCAGATTCAGCATCAGCTTTAGTTCTTCCTGGCTACCGTGGCCGGATACGTGTACGCCGGAATTGGAACCGCTGTAGATGACCTCTGCCCCAAGACGGAACAGCTCATCAATGGTCCGGCCGATGTACTTCTCATTTCCCGGCACTGGTGTGGCTGCAATAATTACAGTATCGCCTGGCAGAATGTCCACTTTACGGTGAGTCGAGCGGGCCATGCGTGTTAACGCAGACATTGGCTCACCCTGGCTGCCGGTACAGAGCACAACGACCCGGTCTGCTGCCATGCGGTTTACTTCCTCCGGCTCAATCAGCATGCCTTCAGGCACGTGAAGGTATCCAAGCTCCGAAGCGATAGACACAACATTTACCATACTGCGTCCAATTACAGCTACCTTGCGGCCAGTCTCCTCGGCTGCATTCACAACCTGTTGAATACGGTGAACGTTCGAAGCAAAGGTGGCTACTACCACGCGCTGCTCCGCCTTGCGGAAAATATCCTCCAGCACCACGCCTACATTCTTCTCTGATGGCGTGAAGCCTGGCTTCTCTGCGTTGGTGCTGTCCGACAGCAGTGCGAGTACACCCTTGCTGCCGATCTCCGCCATGCGCTGCAGGTCTGCATATTGGTTATTTACCGGAGTGTGGTCAAACTTGAAGTCACCGGTGTGAACCACGCTTCCCTCTGGTGTATCAATACATACGCCGACGGAATCCGGAATACTATGATTGGTTCTGAAGAAGGTGGCTGTCAGTGTTTCTCCGAGCTTGATCTCGGAATCGGCATGAATCAGCACTCTTTTGGTTTCGCCAAGAAGATTTGCTTCCTTCAGCTTGTTCTCTACCAGCCCAAGCGTCAGCTTGGTACCGTAAACAGGAACGTTCAAGTGCTTCAGCACGTATGGCAGGCCGCCGATGTGATCCTCGTGTCCGTGAGTCAGCACAATGCCTTTCACCTTGTCACGATTCTCTGTCAAATAAGAAATGTCAGGAATGACAATATCAATTCCCAGCATGTCCTCTTCCGGAAACTTCAATCCCGCATCCACGACAACGATGTCGTTAGCATATTGAATGACATACATATTTTTCCCGATTTCACCGACGCCGCCCAGGGCAAAAATCGATAATTTATCGCTGTTATTTTTTTTTGACAAGTGTATCTAACCCTCCTATGGTTTTGGACGTCGACCAATGTTATATTAATTTACTAAAATATACCGCACCCAGTCTCTTGAACCCATTATACATGAAAAAAAACGTTAAACACAAGTCGCCCACCCAGTGAGATATAGGATGCCCTGCTGAGTTCAATTTTTATCGCGTGTGATCATGCAAAATACAAAAAAACAGCCGATGCGCTCTCCAAATGGAGAAGCGCCGGCTGTCTTACACCGTCAGTGCTGTATTTATGAGGACAAGGAGGCCAGCAGACTACGGATGAACTCGGCCTCCTGATCATTCGGGCTCAGCAGCGGGAGCCGCACGGAGCCGACTGGAAATCCTTGCTCCGCAAGCGCAAATTTCACTGCAGACGGATTTGGAAGCGGCTCAGGACACTCAAACAATCCCTTGAACAGCGGGAACAGCTTCTGATGGAGGGCAGCAGCATCGCTGTTGCGCCCTTCCAGATACGCTTGAATCATATCCTTCATGAGTGCTCCGGCAACATGGCTCGCTACGCTGACGATTCCATAGGCTCCTACAGACAATGCCGGCAGCGCTGAGGAATCATCGCCGGAGTATACGGCAAATCCGGCAGGTGCAGCGGATGCAATCTGGGTCAGCTGGTCTAGAGACGCGCAATCCTTCGTTGCGACGATGTTATCCAGCTCTGCAAGACGGAGTGTTGTGGATACTCCCAGGCTGATTCCCGTACGTCCCGGTACATTGTAAAGCATCACAGGCAGGCTTGTGCTCTCGGCGATCGCCCGGAAATGCTGATACAGCCCTTCCTGACTAGGCTTGTTATAATAAGGCGCCACCAGCAGAATGCCGTCAACACCGCACTGCTCCGCCTTCTTCGTCAGCTCGATCGAATGATGGGTGTTGTTGCTTCCCGTGCCGGCAATGATCTTGCACCGGCCAGCCGCTTTCTCCACGGCGAAGGAGAACAGCTTCAGCTTCTCATCCTCGGATAAGGTCGGGGATTCCCCGGTGGTTCCTGCAATGACTAGGCTGTCGGACAGCTGATCCTCAATCAGGTAATTGATCAGTCTGGCGGTCTCGTCCCAGTGGATATTTCCATCTCCATCAAAGGGCGTGACCATGGCGGTAATTAATCTTCCGAAGTCCACTATCGTTTCCTCCTAACTGTTATCCGGCACAAAAGCTCTAGGCTGACATTACCGGTGAAGCTCAAACTTGCTATGCAGCGAGCGAAGTGCATTTCCCATATCTTCATTCCGGACGAGCAGCCAGATCGTCGTGTTGGAGTCTGCGGATTGAAGAATTGGAATACCATGCTCACTCAGTGCCTCTATAATACGGGACATGATCCCCGGCACTCCATTGATTCCTCCGCCAATAATGGATACCTTGGCGCAGCCCTTGGAAATGTGAGGATTCAGTCCTAAGTCCTTGAGCGCTTGCTCCGCCTTCTGTGCGTCATCATCAAATACCGTGTAACGCACGCCTTCCGGCGTTACGCTAATAAAGTCTACACTAATGGCGTGCTCCGCCATTCTTCGGAATATACGAAGCGGCGTATCCTGCAGCGAGGCACAGTCCACTGAAATATGCGTGATATGGCTCATGTAGGTTACACCGGTTACATACCGATCCACAATGTCGGCCTCAGCAGCATCCTTGAAGGACTCAGGCCGGGTAACCAATGTGCCCTCATTGTCAGAGAACGTAGAGCGGACACGCAGCGGGACTTGCGACTGCATTGCGATTTCCACAGCCCGTGGATGTATCACCTTCGCTCCCTGCTGAGCCATATTGCAAATCTCGCTATAGCTGACGTATTTTAACGGCCGGGCATCCTCTACAATCCGGGGATCTGCCGTCAAAATTCCGTTTACATCGGTATATATATCGACCATCTCGGCGTGGAGCGCGGCTCCCAGCGCCGTCGCTGAGGTATCACTGCCGCCTCTTCCCAGTGTCGTCAGTTCTCCGGATTTGCTCTGTCCCTGAAACCCGGTTACGATAACAACCCTGGAAGCCTCAAGCTCCTGTAATATACGATCAGGCTTGACCGAAAGAATACGGGCATTGCCATGATGATCATCCGTAATGAAACCGGCCTGGGCGCCGGTAAGCGCCGTTGCAGCAATGCCTTCTCGACATAGCTGGCCGCACAGCACTGCGGCTGATATAAGTTCTCCGCAGCAGAGCAGCAGATCCCTCTCTCTTACGGGAAGCAGGGCATTATTGCTCGAAGCAAGCTCCAGCAAAGTATCTGTAGCGTAGGGATCTCCCTTCCGCCCCATAGCGGATACTACAACTACCAGATGAAGCTGCTGCTCCAGCTCCCGCCTGATGTGCTGAATGACTCTGGATCTTGCTTCCGGAGTCGATAGCGAGGTTCCGCCGAACTTTTGAACCAGGATGCGCATGAAGATTCCTCCGTTTGAGGAACCGCAAGACGATAAACCAGGCGCCGAGCGGCTGAAACGGCCGGCTGTTAAGCCCGGCCGTTTCGGTTGGAAACGATAATTTCTGCAATTTGCACAGCATTCCAGGCCGCGCCCTTCAGCAGATTATCCGATACAATCCACATATTGAGACCGCGGGAATGAGTCAGATCACGGCGCAGACGTCCCACAAAGACATCCGGCTTACCGACCGCATCACTAGCGAGCGGGTAAGCTTGGGATGCAGGATCATCCACCAGCGTAATTCCCGGAGCCTTCTCTAGAAGCGACTTTACTTCCTCCAGCTCATAGTCATTCTTGAATTCCACATATACGGATTCGGAATGGCCGTTAATGACAGGAATGCGGACACAGGTTGCTGACACTTCGATAGATTCGTCGCCCATGATTTTTTTAGTCTCACGGACCATTTTCATTTCTTCCAATGTATATCCATTGTCTGTGAATTTATCGATTTGGGGAATCGCATTAAATGCAATTTGATGCTTGACTGGCAAGGAGCCCACCGGCAAAATATCAGGCTGAACGTCAGCGTTTCCATTGAGAATCTCCTTGCTCTGACGCAGCATTTCCTCAATGGCCTTGTGTCCTGCTCCGGACACGGCCTGATAGGTGGACACAATGATCCGGGCGATGCCAAAGGCATCATGGAGCGGCTTCAGTGCTGCGACCATCTGAATGGTAGAGCAGTTCGGATTCGCAATAATCCCGTTATGCTCCTGAATTTTCTCCGGATTCACCTCTGGCACAACCAGTACCTTGTCAGGGTCCATACGGAATGCATTCGTATTGTCAATACATACGGCACCGTGGGAAACTGCATGTGGAGCCAGCTCCTTGCTCACATCACCGCCGGCACTGAACAAAGCGATATCCACGCCTTTAAAGCTGTCAGGGGTTGCTTCTTCTACAACTACGTCCTGTCCTTTGAATGTAAGAACCTTGCCTGCAGAACGCGCGGAAGACAGAAGCTTCAGCTCTGCTACCGGAAAATCTCTTTTCTCCAGCAGGCTCAGAATCTGTTCTCCTACCGCTCCTGTAGCTCCTACAACGGCTACGTTATACTTTTGCTCGCTCATCTGACACGTCTCCCCTTCATGAATAACTTCTGGTCAAGCTTTAAGAATCATGCTGATTGAAACCGTTCGATAATCATCGGCTGCAGCTGCATCCCCGTCAGAGCCGCTTCGCAGGTTTCCGGAACCAGATCCATGCGGGCCACGAGGGAATTCGGTTTCTGCTGGGGATTATCCTGTCCAAATGGTACAAAATAAATATTTTTGGTTACCAATAGCTTCGCGATATTAGCTGCATTAAGTCCCAGCCCGTCATTCGTCGAGATCGCCAGCACCAGCGGGCGCCCATTTCGCATCTGAGCCTTCGCGGCCATTAGCACCGGACTGTCTGTCATCGCATTGGCCAGCCTGCTGATGGAATTGCCGGTGCAAGGTGCGATCGCCAGCACATCCAGCAGCTTGGAAGGACCCAGCGGCTCTGCTTCAACAATTGTAGAAATAATATCATTCCCCGTTATTTCTTTCAACTGTTTCTGCCAATTTTCCGATGATCCGAATCGGGTATCCGTATTCATGATCGTATTGGATACGATGGGAACGACACGCGCACCTCCGTCAACAAACCGCTGAATCTGCGGCATAACCTCCTCCAGCGTACAGTGAGAGCCGGTCAAGGCATAGCCGACCGTTTTTCCGTTCCAGTTCATCTCAAGCTTCCTCCCGACTTTTGGTTTGCTCCGAAATCAGCTCGACCAGTGTATTGGCCATGATGATTCCCGCTGTTTTGGGGGCAACGATTCCCGGGAGTCCGGGGGCAAGCATCGCTTTGATGCCCCGCTTCTCCGCATATCTGAAATCACAGCCGCCAGGTGCCGAGGCCAGATCAATGATGACAGCCTCCCGCGGCATTCTGGATAACACCTGCGCCGTCACGACCATGGCAGGAATCGTATTAAACAAGAGCTGAATGTCAGCCGCCTCTTGCTCGAGATCCTTCATCATAAAAGGCTGCCAGCCCATTTCTTCGGCGCGGGCATAATGCTCGCTTCTGCGAACGCCCATTTTGACCCGGGCTCCTAGCCCTTGAAGGCTTCGGGCCATTGTAAAGCCGGTGCGACCCATCCCAAGCACCATGCAGGTGGATTTGTGTATCGTAAAGTCCGTATGCTGAATGGCCATCATCAAGGCGCCTTCCGCCGTTGGAATGGAATTGTATATCGCCACATCGTCCCGATCCAGCAGCTCCACCAGCCTGATGCTGTGCTTTGCACATAGTGATTTCAGAAACGACTTAGCCATACCTGTGTAAACTACCCCATGCTTTGGCATCGCCTGGATATGCTCTTCCTCCAGCTTCAGCGAGCCTTCCGCATATAAAGCGCCGATCAATCCCTCATCGTCACAGCCTACCACAGGTAAAATCAGAGCGTCTGCGCCAGACAGCAGCTTCGCAGTAAGCGGCTCCCGGAGTACGCCCTGAAAGGAATCCTGCAGTGTGTCAAAGCCAGCGATGGCTACGGAAGCATCCATCTCCGCCAATTTTCGGATAACCTCAACCTGGCGTGCATCGCCACCAATCAAGACCGTCCGGATTCCTGTCAGCATGCAGGGCCTCGCTCCTTTCCAATAGCAGTATACGGCATCTTATGCGGAGGCCCAGCCGGAGGTGTGCAGCACCTCAAGGAAAGACAAAAAAACCGTTCCGGATAGTCCGGAACGGCTGCAGCTTATGATGAAGCTATGACAGCACATACATGCTGCTTCTTCTACTTCCCGGTATGGCCGAAGCCCCCGGCTCCCCTTACCGTATCGGACAGCTCCTCGACCTGCTGGAGCTCCACCTGAGGAAGGCTTTGGAACACCATTTGAGCAATTCGTTCATGGCGCTCAATGACAAACGGCTCCTGCCCCAGGTTCACCAGCAGTACCTTTACCTCTCCGCGGTAATCTGCATCAATGGTCCCCGGTGTATTCAGGCAGGTGATGCCATGCTTGTACGCCAGGCCGCTGCGCGGGCGTATCTGCGCTTCCAGACCGCCTGGCATCGCCATAGCGAAGCCGGCAGGAATCAGCGTGCGTTCCCCCGGGTTTAGCACGACAGGCTCCTGCAAGGCAGCGTGCAGATCGAATCCTGCGGCAAGCTCAGTCATCTTTACCGGGAGGTGAATATCCTCGCAGCCCGGCATGCGTTTAATTTGTACGTAGTGCAACAAACTCGTCCCTCCTCATTCCATTCAGCGCCTTGTCGTTTGATCCTACCATCGCCAGGGCGAACGGAACCGCAAACATCCGGTCCAGTACTTTATCCATATCCTCCATAGACACCTTTTCAATTCTTGAGATCATATCGTCAAGGCTGTAGTGTCTGCCCAGCATGAGCTCATTCTTGCCCAGCCGGTTCATTCGGCTTCCCGTACTCTCCAGGCTCAGAATAAGGCTGCCCTTCAGCTGCTCTTTTCCTTTAGCCAGCTCTTCCTCCGACATGCCCTTCTCAGCCAGCTCGGCCATCATATTCCGAGTCAGCTCCAGGACCTCCTTCGTCTGCTTCGGAGCTGTTCCAGCGTAGATCGTGAACATACCGCTGTCTGCATGGGAGCTGTGGTACGAATATACCGAGTAAGCCAATCCGCGCTTCTCGCGGATTTCCTGGAACAGGCGCGAGCTCATACCGCCGCCAATCGCATTATTGAGCAGCACCATGGCATACTGCAGCTCATCATGCATCGAGCTCCCCGGGAAGGAGAGGCAGATGTGGTTCTGCTCGGTTTTCTTTTTACGGAACAGCAGGCCATCCTGAAAATCCGGGACGCTCAGCACATCGTTCTCACCCCGGTTTTGGAACTTGCCAAAATGACGCTCCAGCAGCTCAATAACGGAGTCGTCGATATTTCCTGCGAGAGCAATGACCGTGTTCTCGATCGTATAATGCCGATTCATATAGGATCTCAATGCCGCAGAGTCCATGGCTTCCAAGCGCTCTTTCGTGCCCAGAATAGGATATGCCAGCGGATGGTCGCCATAAGCCGAGATCGACATCAAATCATGGACCAGATCGTCTGGAGTATCTTCGTACATGGAGATTTCCTCGAGAATGACGTTCTTCTCTTTCTCCAGCTCGCCAGAGTCCAGCTTGGAATGAAAAAACATGTCCGATAAGACGTCAACCGCAATCGGCAAATGCTCATCCAGCACTTTCGCATAATAGCAGGTATATTCCTTAGAAGTAAACGCATTAACATTCCCGCCGATGGCATCAAACTGCTCCGCGATCGCCCGAGCATCAAAGCGCTCCGTTCCTTTAAACATCATATGCTCGATAAAATGTGTAATCCCGTTCAATTCCGGCGTCTCATTCCGCGATCCGGTCTTGACCCAGATCCCGAAGGAAACCGAACGACAGGTCGGAATTTGCTCCATCACAATTCTCAGGCCGTTCGACAGCTCTATTTTTTTCACGCGGGGCCCTCCTGACTTGACACCATTGTTCTATTAGATGATTCTTTCCATCCACACATTGTAGCAAACTTGCCAGATCCACTCAACTTTCAGAAGGCGGCACACGCTCCGGGGACAAGGTTTGGGATACGGTTCCGATATGCAGTCCCTTTGCGCGGATTCCCTGAATCATACCTTTAAGTGCCTGCGAGGAGGAGTCCGTCGGATGCATCAGGATCAAGAAGCCCGGCTCGACCTTAGCCGATATTTTATCGACGACCGCTTGAGCTGGAGGATGCTTCCAGTCTACCGTATCCAGTGTCCATAGCACGGTCTTCAAGCCTCTGGCATGGGCAAGCTGTACCGTTTGTTGATTATAGTCGCCGGAAGGCGGTGCAAACCAGGTATTGGTGACGCCAAGGCTCTCTTTGAGCAGCTCCTGGGTTCTCGTAATCTCGCTCTCTGCACGGGGGGCGCTAAGCTGGCTCATATTGGGATGGGTATACGCATGATTCTCTACCTCATGCCCCCCGTTCACAATGTCCAACGCTAGCTCCCGATTCTTGCTTAGCCAGCTCCCATCCAGAAAAAAAGTGGCCTTCACGCCCTCCGTCTCCAGCGTATGCAGCATGGGCTTGATATACTCGTTGCCCCAAGCCACGTTAATCATGAGCGACACCATCGGCTTGTTCGGATTCCCCCGGTAAATGGGATGGGGACCGAGGTCCTGCAGGGTCACCTTGGCGGGAATTTCCCGGTACACGTAAGGAATTTCTTCAACGCTTTTCCTTTTCAGAGCGCGTCTGTAGGTTTCCTCCACGTCTATTTCACGGCCGTTATAGCCGGGGATGGCCTTCCATACGGAATCCACTTTAGCATCGATGGGTTCTACTCTGTTCTGAGCCGCTTCGGCTTGAATGCGTTCCAGAAGCTGAACATCCACCGCTGTGCTCTGCACTTCATCATACATGACAGCAGAATGAGACAGCTGTCTCACATAATCCACAGACCCTGTTATCACCGCAAGACTGCTAATACTAGCCACCGTAGCTGTCAGCACCGCTATTTTTTTCCTGCTTTCGCTTCCGAACATCCTGCGCCCTCCCCACAGCCATAAGCTTTGTCCCATTTTATGAACCGGGAGAGAAGAATATGTACAGCCTTGTGCTAGAGTCTGCTCTTCACCAAGGCATACTAGAGTAAAGGGCAGATAAATTCTGCCCCTCCTCATCAAACCGTACGTGAGGTTTTCCCTCATACGGCTTTCCGATGTTCGTCATTCATGTGCGTGCAGATCACAAGAGCGTTTTAAGTCCATATTGTTTGGACAATGCTTTCACTTCGCTTAATGAACTCATCCATCGCGTGCGTTGACGCTTCTTGGCAACCCACTTTGCTAAGCGCTGCAAGATGTACCAATCTAGTTTTGCCATCTTCTTTTGGCTGTAGGCTGTGTAGTAGTAGTTGCGCCACCCCTGTATTTTTGGGTTTAAATATCCCAGGTGGTCCTGGAAAGTCTTGTGACGCATATTCGGCGGAGCAAGTCGCTCCTTCACGACCTCTCGGATTCGCTCTTCCGCCTTGCGACACAGCCACTGCTGGGTCGTATAGTATACTTTGCCTTTGGATGTCTCGGCTTTCGTCTTTCGATGGTGCATGCCTAGAAAATCAAAGCCTTCTTCTCCTGTCCATAGTCCAACGATGCGTGTCTTGGTTGGATGTAACGTTAGCTCTAGGCGGTCCATAATAACTCTAATGAGTTCGTACGCCCGATCTGCATCCTTCTTTGTTTTGCAGATGACCACCAGATCGTCCGCGTAACGTGTGAGTTCCCCCATTTTTCTGCCATGCCGTTCCCACAGGAGATCAAAGTAATTCAGGTAGATATTCGCCAGCAGTGGTGAAATGACCCCACCTTGTGGTGTACCCAAATCTGAGCGTCTGACATTGCCTTCCTCCATGACACCTGCACTTAGCCACTTCCTCAACAGCTTCAGAATTCGTCTATCGCTGATTCGCATTTCTACCAGCTTAATGAGTTTCTCCTGATTAATGTTGTCGAAGTACCCTTGGATGTCGACGTCGACCACCCAATTCCCTTTGCGGTTGCATGCTTTCCGAATGCGATCTAACGCTTGCTTTGCACTTCGTTTTGGCCTGAATCCGAATGACGTTTCCTGAAAATCCGCCTCGAAGATCGGTTCCATGACGAGTTTCGCTGCCATCTGGATGACGCGGTCTCTCACCGTGGGAATGC